>JBBQDE010000301.1:0-4129 GCA_038319425.1 Gemmatimonadales bacterium | reverse complement strand
TCGAAGCTGTTCGGCGCGAAGGCCGACGTCTCCACCTTGCCGCAGAAGACGTTCGCGAGGCCGAGCGTCTCTCGCGCGTACGCGACCGCCTGCGACGAGATCTCGTAGCCGAATGCCTCCCAGCCCGGCACCGACGCGGCGCGTTTCACGAAATATCCCAGCCCGCACCCGACGTCGAGCAGTCGTCCGCGCCGGCCGGCGAGAAAGCGGCGGATGAAGTCGTCGTACATGCGTGCGTGCTGCTCGTCCCAGAATCGCTGCGCCGCCTCCGGCTCGATCGGCTCCGTGCTGAAGTAGCCGTCGTAGTCCTGCCCGCCGGGCCACGTGGAGTAGACGTGGTCGCATTCGGCGCACTGCACGATGTCCACGCCGAACTCTTCGAACACCGTGTCGCCCCGCGCAGTGCCGCAGACGACGCAGCGGCGGCGTGGCGGCTCGACGATCGAAGCGGATGGAGACGCGTGCGACATGCCGCCGTCAGGTTGGAAGGAGGGAATCGTCACGGCTCGACGAGGAAGGCTGGATCGATACCAGCGACACGACCGGGCGAGCCGGTTCTGCGGGCGCCACCGTCCAGGCGAGGATCGAGGCGATGCCCCACAGGAGCCAGAGCGGCTCCATCACGAACACGGTCAGGAGACTGTTGACAAAAAAGCTCTGGACGCAGATCGCGATCGTCGCCGCGCCGATGCCGGTGGCCAGCGCGCGAAACTGCGGCGAGGTGGCGGGATCACGCCAGACGCGCCGGCAGCGACGGACGACCGCGGCCAGCATGGTAAGGTAGAGGGTCAGTCCGACGACACCCGTCATCACCGCGATGAACAGCAAACCGCCGTCGGTCGAGTTGCCCGCGAGCCCCTTCCGGGGCCAGCCATAAGTCTCCGCGACATAGCCGTAGGTGTTGAACCCGACGCCGATGATCGGACTGTCGGCGAACACGCGCAGCGCGCGCAGCCAATTCGTCACGCGCGTCATTGCCGAGGCATCGACTTCGAGCTTCGTGTACGACTGCGCATACTGGATGAGCTTGGGCGATGCGATGCCGACCGTGAGCGCCACGAGTCCGCCGAACCGGAGCATCCGGCGCGACACCCCGCGCACCGACAGGATCAGCATGCCGCCGACGAACAACGCGACGAACGAGCTGCGCGACAGCGTCGCGATCTGCGCCGAGAACATCAGGAAGGGCTTCCAGAGCGCGACCCGCTCGCCCCCCGCAATGAGCGCGAGCTGGACCAGCAGCGTGAGCACGATCATGCCACCCGCGATGTTCGGCTCGAGCACGGTGGACACGAGCCGGTTCCCTTGCTCATCCCAGTCGACCCAGACGCGCGACTCCGGGTAGACGACCTGTGCGAAATGCGGGATGAAGATCGCCTGGATGATGCCGAACGCCGCGAACGCGAGCATCACTGCTTCCAGCGTATGCCACAGGCTCATCACGTCGTCCGACCGGACCACGTTGATGACGACGAGGTAGATCCCGAGATAGACGACCCAGCGCGCGAGGTAGGCGGTGCTCACGAGCAGCTCGAAGGCGGACAGCCCGAAGCGCGGCACGGAGAGCACGGCCGAGATCCCGCCGATGAAAGCGAAGACCAACGCGATTCCCGCGACGCGATCGATCCGGAACGACCGGGATACCAGCCCGCTGAACATGCCGGCCGCGATCATGGCCATGACGCAGATGTCGTTCACCAGCAGCGGCGCTTCGGCGGTCCCCGTCGAGAGGACAGGTATCCGGCCGAGCTGGCCCACCAGCATGAGCACGATGGCCACCCGCATGACGACGAGCGGGCGGAACTGCCAGCGCTCGCGAGCGCCGGTCCCCGTGGCGACCAGCCGCCACGCCGGGTCGTCTATCCGCGCGAGGGCCTCACCGCGTGAGCGCGTCACGCGGCTCCCCGTCGCTCAGCACCACCCCGGCACATGGCACGTCGAGTCGGCGCAGCGTATCCAGCGCGCTCACCAGCTCGCGCCGATTGATCCGCCGCGACGGCGCGACGAGGAGCACCGGCCGCAAATCGCTCAGCACGGCGGCGGTGGAGTCGGCGCTCAGCCCCGGCAGCCGCGCGATCACGAGCCCGTGCTCCTGCTCCAGGCGGGCGATCATCGCGCCGACGCTGTTGCCCAGCTGGGTCACGGGATTGGGCGCCGTGAGGTCGAGAATCGTCGCGCTCTCGCCGCGCGCGAGCGCCGTTTCCGCCAGTCGCTCGGCGACACGCGCCGTACCCACATGGGGCTCGACCGGGATGAGCAGCACCGTCCGCAGGCTGGCCCGGCCGGACATCAGCAGAGGCGTCCGAGCATCGAGACGCAGCGCCGGTACCCCAAGCGCGCGTTCGATCGCATGCTGATCCTCGAGATAGCGCCCGTGTGACCCACCGATGAGGGCCAGCACGATGCCCACGAGGAGGCCCGCCGCGAGGCCAACGCCGCTCGTGAGCCAGGGCTCCGGGAACACGACCTTCTTCGGGACGATGGCGGCATCGAGCCCGCGCACGTCGCCCCCTTCGGACACGGTGTTCAGGCGCGCCTGCACGAGCTCCGTCTGCAGCGCCGTCTGCGTCGTGCCCAGCCGCTTCACGTCGCGCATCAGTCGTCCGCCTTCCTCGGCGGCGCCGGGAAAAGATCCCAGCTTCGCATCCATTGCAGCCAGCTGCGCGTTGATCTGCCCGCGCTGCTTGTTCAGGGACGTCTGATAGGATTTCGCGAGAGGGACCAGCTGCCCTTCCACATCCTTGATGCTCTGGGAGAGCGCGATCACTTCCGGATCGGTCTCGAGACGCCGCTCCAGCAGACGCGTTCGTTCGGTCTCCAGGGCGGAGAGCTGCTGGAGGAGGCTGTTGATGCCGCCGTTCCGCAGGAACGCGGGAAAGCCCATCAGCTGTCGAGCGGACATCGTTCCCGCGGAGATCTGCGCCATGAGCTGGTCGAGCGCCACGGCCTCCACTTCCACCTCGCCCAGGCTCTTGCGCAGGTCGGCCGCCGACTCCAGCTCCAGCTTGCCGACGATCTCCGGGTCCAGAAGCCCACTCCGTTCCTGAAAGAGACGCAGGCCGCGCTCCGCCTTGGCGAGCTCCCTCGTCACCGAATCCAACTCGGTCGTGAGGAATTCGGCGCGATGGGCGTTCACCCCGCGATCCGACGTCTGCTTCCGCGCGAGGAACTCGGCCAGCGCGACGTTGGGGACCGTCGCCGCCGTGATGGAATCCTGCGCACGGAAGGACACGCGCAGCACCTCTCCGCCCGCCTTCTTCACGCCGAAGTTCCGGTCGACGCGCTTCAGCGCGTCCTCGCGATCCAGCAGGCGAAGGGTGAACTCGGAAGGCAGCGTCTCGTTCATCAGGAGCGTTCCGACAGGCGTGACGAGCGTCCCTCCCGCCGCGACGACGGTATCCACTCCGCGCCCGGCCACGTGGAACTTGCCTGCGGCGGTGCGGCTGAATTCAAGGTCCAGACGTCGAAAGGGACGCGGAAGCGTCACATCCCGCACAAAGGCGCTGCTGGGCAGACCGGTGGGGGAGCGCGGTTGCACCTGCAGGTTCAACGAATCGATCACTGCGCCGAGCACCGCCCTGCTTTGAAGAATCTGGATGTCGGTCTCGAGCGGGGAGCCTGCTCCCCCGAGTACCGCGGAGACGCCGCCCGCGATCACCTCACCACCACCGCCCCCCCCGCCGCCGCTTCCGCTGGAGCCGCCGCCGGCCACCTCGCCGGCAACGCGCGACAGGAGCGAGCCGCCCAGGCCGGCCGACGACTTCACGACGACGCTCGCCGATCCGCTGAAGCGCCTGGGGCCGAACAGGATCAGCAGCAGGGCGACAAGTCCCGCAACGGCGACGCTTGCGACAATGATGCGCCAGCCGCGGCGCAGGGACCGGGCGACGTCCGCCAGGTCGATCGTGTCCGCGCTCACCGTGCTCATTTCTTCAGGACGGAAATGACGAACGACGCGACCAGCACCCCGGTGCTGGCGATCGCGAACGCGTTGCGCTCGAACCACGACCGCATGCCGACGATCACCAGGTCGCCGGACTGGAGATCGGCCGAGACGGTGATGTCCTCCTGCCAGTTCGGCGCGGGGATGCTCACCCCTTCCCGAACGATCGACACGCGGTTGGGATCT
>JBBQDE010000300.1:0-4139 GCA_038319425.1 Gemmatimonadales bacterium | reverse complement strand
CCCCAGCGGTGCATGCTGGACGGGTTGCCGAAGCGGGCCCCGAAGAAGGGCTGCATCGCCTCCAGCACCTCCCCGCGAACGGGAGTCGTGGCGGCGTGATCGAGGTAGACGGGGTCAGGCATGCGGTTGAAAGCTAACGATCCGGACGCACCCGAGAAACCGGCTGGAGGAGAGCGCCGCCCGGCGGACACCGACGGGCCGATCCCTACGTACTGCCGGCATGACCGACCATCGACCGATGTCCGAGGCCCCCCTCGCCAGTCTCGCGGCGGCGCCCTCACTCGACGACGCCCGTGCGCGCGCCGTTCAACTGCTCACCGACGGGTTCGCGTATGACGCCGCTGCCGCACCTGCGAATCATCGGGTCGGCGGTGATGGCGGAAGTGCGGGTCAGAGTACGTACCCTGAGCACGTAGCTCAGCTGCGGCGCAGCACCGCGCGCACGGGAGCGGCGTCGAGGCCGCCCAGGCGCTGCGGCAGTGCGATGAGATCGTAGCGCCCCTCGGCCACCCCGCGCAGGTCGAGGTTTTCCAGCACGTAGGCGCCGCCGCCGAACAGGGCTTTGTGAACCTCCAGCGACTTGCTCTCGCGCTCGTCCACCGACGGTGCATCCACGCCGACGAGCTTCACACCGCCGGCCGCCAGGAGCACGGCCGTGGCAGCCGAGAGCACGGGCCAGCCTTCGGGAAAGGCGCCTTCCGCGATCGTGCGATCGGTGCGCAGCAGCAGCCGCTCGCAACCGGCCAGGCGTGGATCGTCGGCGTCGAGCGTCAGGGACCCGACGGGCGCGCGGGTCACGTCGAGCACCATCACGGGGCCCATGAACGGCTCGAGCGGCAGCTGGTCGCTCGCTGGCCAGCCGTCGCGTACGTGCAGCGGCGCGTCGGCGTGGGTGCCGACGTGCGGGCTACCGGCGACGTGCGAGAGATTGATGCTCGCCCCCTGCTCGATCCTCGCGCTCCATCCGCAGGTGAAGGGGACGTCGCCAGGCCACTCCGGCGTGCCGGGCTGCACGAGCACCGAGATATCGAGGATCATCGTCCGCTACGTCGCCGCCCCGTAGAACCGGGCGCGCACGGCCCACAATTGGGGAAAGAACTTCTGGTCGATCGTGCGCGCGAGGTATTTCGCGCCAAGGGTCCCGCCCGTACCGCCGGTGAGCGGGCCGAGCACGCGCTCGACCAGCTGCACGTGCTTGAACCGCCACTGACCGAACTGTTGCTCGTACTCGAGCAGCGATTCGGCGAGGAAGAAGAGCGTCGTGGGGCGCTCGCCGACATAGAGCGCCTCGAGCTCGAGCCCCTGGGCGCGAAGCAGGTCCATGAACAGGTCCTGCAGCGTGGGGCGGGCGAGCGCGCGTTGGATGACAGGGGGAATGGCGCCGTGCTCCTGGAGCACGTGCATGAAATGCGGCTCGCGAAGTCCCGACGCCGCCTCGATGGCGCGGAACTGCACGCTCTGTGATCCGCTCGAGCTGCCGAGATGCGTGCGGAACTCGGCGAAGTGCTGCGGCGGCAGCGTCTCCAGCGCCGAGAGCTGGGCCGAGACGATGCGCATGAGCGCGTTGATGCGGCCCATGCGAAAAAGCGCGAACTCGGGCTCGTGCTTCTGGAACGACTCGATCAGCAGGTCGAGCTCGTGCAGGATCTCCAGGAACCACAGCTCGCTCGCCTGGTGCACCACGATGAACAGCAGCTCATCGGGATGCGCCGAGCGTGGACGCTGCAGCGTGAGCAGCTCGTCGAGCGCGAGGTACGACCCGTAGGTCACCTCGCCGTTCGCGTTGTCGCTCAAAAGGTCGACACCTCGAGCGACGCGACGTCATCGACGCGCATCATCTCCGTGGTGAGAAAGGGCTCGCCGTAGCGCGTGCGGATGAGTGAGCCATAGGTGGCCGCGTAGTGACGGATCATGTCGTACAGTGGCTCGCCGTTGGGGAATACCTCGCCCGCCTGCGTCTCGCCGTCGAACTGCGAGTCGTAGCAGCGGATGGCTTCCAGCTTGCGCTCGAACTCGTCGGTGATGTCCACGACGAAGGTCGGGCGCACGAAGTCCTGCCGGTAGGCCAGTGCGTGCAGCACCTTGAGCGGCCGGTGCTTCGGCACGGCCGGCGCCACCTTCGCCAGGCCGGCCACGAAGCACGCGTCGCGCACCAGGCCGGCGGCGACGCGGTGATCCGGGTGCCGCCCCTCCGCCGCGGGCGCGATCACCACGCGCGGACGGAAGCGCCGGATCACGCGGGCGAGCGCCTCTCGCGTAGCGGGCGTATTCTCGATCCCCGCATCCGGAAGCGCGAGCGTCTCGCGCGCTGACGCGCCAAGGATCTCCGCTGCGCGCGACGCTTCCTCGGCCCGAAGCTGGGCGGAGCCGCGTGTGCCCATCTCGCCCTGGGTGAGATCCACGATCGCCGTGCGCTGCCCCGCCTTCGCCGCCTTGATCAACGTCCCGCCGCAGGTGAGCTCGACGTCGTCGCGATGTGCGGCGATCGCCAGGATATCCACGGCGGGGGTCGTCATGGAGCACGAATATACGCGGGGAACCGATGGACGTTATTCCGGGAGCCGCGTGCCAGCCGCAAGGTGAGGAGGCGGGCAGGGCGCCGGGATCAAAGGGTCAGAGTCGTTGAACCGTTCAACGACTCTGACCCCTTGATCCACTCCGCTCGCGCGGCTCGCTCCCTTCCCCCGCGACGAGGCTTCGTCGGGACGGTGGCAGGCCGCCTATTCGTACCGGAGCGCCACCACTGGATCCAGCCGCGCCGCGCGAACGGCCGGCAGCATGCCGAACAGGATGCCCGTGATGGCGCTGATGCCCAGTGCCGCCGCCACGCTGCCCCACGACGTGGTCGCCGGGATCGACGGCCACGCGGTTCGCACGCCGACGGCGACGAGAATACCGAGCGCGAGGCCCACCGACGCACCGATGCCGGTGAGCGTCACGGCCTCGACGAGGAACTGCCAAAGAATCGTCCACTTGGTGGCGCCGAGCGCCTTGCGCACGCCGATCTCCCGCGTGCGCTCGGTGACCGAGATCATCATGATCGCGATCACCCCGATGCCGCCGACGAGCAGGCCGACCGACGAGAGGGCGAGGCCGACGACGAAGAACGTGCCGAACAGCTTGTTGTAGATCGTCCAGAGCCGGTCCTGCGTGACGATGTCGAAGTTGTTCGGCTGTGTCGGGCGGAGTCCGCGATGTCCGCGCAACGCCGCGATCACGTCGTCCACTGCTTCCTCGGTCGAGATCCCGGAGCGCGGCTTCACGATCAGGTTGTTGCCGCGCATCCAGAGGTTCAGGTGTCGCCGCGCCGACTCGAAGGGAACAATCGCCTTCGGCGAGTCGCCGCCGCCCGCCGACGTCGGGGTGCCCATCGGGCTCGAGGTGTAGTGATAGAAGCCGATGACCTTGAACTGCACGTCGTCGATCATGATCGACTTGTCGATCGGATCCGACTGGCCGAACAGCTGCTCGGCGAGCTTGTCGTTCACGAGCACGACCTTGGCGCCCGTGGCGTTCTCGGCGTAGGTGAAGCTGCGGCCGGGGAAGATGTCGCCGCCGTCCACCTCGGTCCAGTTGGGGGTGTACACCTCCATGCCCGCGCTCGGGATGCTCTTGTCCTTGTACTTGAACGACGCGCCGGTGCCGATGTGCGCGGTCACGGCCCGGATGGTCGGCAGGCGCTCGATCAGCGCCACCTCATCCATGGAGATTGCCGGATTCCGTCGCTCGGGACAGGTCTCGTCGGTGCCGTCGCACACGTTGAAGCCGCCGATCGGTCGGCGGTAGACGAAGAACGACGTCGGGCCAGCCGCTTCGACGTCGCGTCGGAACGATTCGTTGATGCCCTGGACGATCGACGACATCGCGACGACGACGAAGACACCGAGCGCGACACCCATGATCGTGAGACCGGCGCGCACCTTGTTCGAGCGCAGCGCGTCGAGCGCGATGCCGACGCCCTCGAAGGCCATGGCGAAGGGAGTGAGGATTCGCATCGACTACTCCGCGCGCAGCGCGTCGATCGGGTCGAGGCGCGCCGCCTTGCGCGCCGGATACATGCCCGAGATGATGCCGACGCCGGTGCCAAGCAGCGTGGCGACGACGAGCGACCAGGGCGCGACCGCCGCCGGCAGCGGGGT
>JBBQDE010000299.1:0-4148 GCA_038319425.1 Gemmatimonadales bacterium | reverse complement strand
TGGATCGCCGAGGCGACCGCAGCGGCAGCCGGCGCGGCGGGCCGCACGCTCCTCGGCACGAACCGGTCGGCCGTTCGCGGCGCGGGCCGGCGCGCGCCCGCGCGGCGTACACTATCCCGCCACACGCTGTCGCGCCGCACGCTGTCACGCCGGACGGTGTCACGTCGCGCCGCGGCCTGCGCATTCGCGGACACGCTTGCCTGCGTTCCGGCGCCGGCCGCCGGCGGCAGCGTGGCTGCCTGTGCCTCCTTCATGTGCAGCATGTCCACGATGCGGCAATACGCCCACCCGATGCCGTGCGGCTCCGGCACCCTGGCCGAGCCGAGGCCGAGGGTGCTCATGGCCTCCTTCGATGAGGGCTTGGGTCGGAGCACCTCGTCGTATTCCCGCTGCGCCGCGGTGAAGTTGCCCTCCGCCTGCCAGAGCCGGCGCTGCATCTCGCACACGCTCATCTCGCGATCGCCCTTCGAGGAGTTCTCGGCCTCTGTCTGCTTGAAGTCCTTGGCGACGTCCTTGACGCGAATGAGGTCGTGATCGAAGAACAGCCGGTTGAGCTGCCCCGGCTTGTCCGTCGCCACTTCCTGCATCTGCCCGTGATAGAGATCGAGCTCGAGGTCGCGGCGATTCTGCGCCAGCGAGATGGCGCCGTTGTCCGCGTAGATCGTTCGGCGGCGCGTCTGGTCGTTGAGATCGTAGATCACGACCTCCTTCAGCAGGTTCCGCTCGCTGCCGCGATCGATCTTGCCCGCCTTGAGGTAGTACTTCCCCTCGGCGATCGGATTGATCACCTGCTCCTTCAGCATGAAGGTCGGCTTGGTCTGCGAGATGTCGTCCTGCAGCGTCTTGAGGCGGTGGTTGGCCCGCGGCAGCACCTGATCGTTGAACGCGAGCAGCGCGATGGAGCAGAACACGCCGCCCCCGATGGCGGGCGACACGAGGCGCCACGGGCTCACGCCGCTCGCCTTCATCGCCGTGACCTCGTTCTCCCCGGCCAGCCGGCTGAAAGCGTAGAGCACGGCGACGAGCACCGACATCGGCACGGTCAGCGCGACGGTGAAGGGGATGGAGAGCAGGAAGAACTCCCCAATCACCGACCACGGCAGCCCCTTGCCAACCAGCTCGCCGAACTGGCGCGAGATGAATTGCAGCAGCATCAGCGACGTCAGCGCGGTGAGCGCGAACGTGAGCGGCCCGACGTGTTCCCTGAGGACGTACTTGCTGATGATCTTCACGTCGGTTCCCGAGATGCGAGGCGCACGCGGAACTTCAAGATTGGCACGGAGTTGTCCGGTGCATCGCGGTGAGTAAATTCGACGTCGGGCCCAGAGGAGACAAGGGCGAGGTCACCCGACGGTCTCCCTCAGGGCACCGCAGTGACCCTTCAACGCCGTTCGGAGGTACGGCGAACGGCGCGGCTCGGGTTGTAAAAGGTACACTTTACGGGGTACCCGGGTACGCGGTATGGACGGCACGCTTCCCCGGTCACGTGGTTGAAGGAAGTACCGCGTACCTCTTACCCTTTACCCTGTACGATGTACCACGTGCGCAGCGCCGTTGCAGCGTCGTTCCAGTCGCCATCGCCGCTTCTTGTCCACCCATCGACCAGGTCCATCTCCCCCGTGCGGATGCTCTCCGTCCTGCTGTTCGCCATCCCGATGCTCGGCGCCTGCGACAAGCTTCCCGGCCGCGGGCCCCGCACCGCCTTCGACGGCACGGCGGCGCTGTCGTACGCGTCGGCGCAGGTCGCGTTCGGGCCGCGCGTTCCTGGCACTCCCGCCCACGTGAAGGCGGGAGACTGGATCGTGACGATGATGCGCCAACGCGCCGACACGGTCATCGAGCAGCGGTTCACCCACCGCACCGCGGACGGCAAGGTGCTGCCCCTTCGCAACGTGCTCGCCCGGTTCAGGCCGGCCGCCACCCAGCGGGTCCTCTACGTCACCCACTGGGACACGCGACCAACGGCGGACGAGGACCGCGTGCTCGGTAATCGCGGCACGCCCATCCCCGGTGCCAATGACGGCGCGGCGGGGGTGGGGATGTTCGTCGCGCTGGGCGACGCGCTGAAGAAGACGCCGCCGAACGTCGGCGTGGACCTGCTCTTCGTCGACGGGGAGGACTACGGTGCGAGCTTCGACCCGCCATACGTCGACGTGCTGCTCGGCTCACAGTATTTCGCGGCACACCTGCCGTCGGCCGATTACCGGCCTGTCTATGGCGTGCTGTGGGACATGATCGGCGACAAGGACCTCAACATCTATAAGGAGGCGCGCTCCGTGACGTCGGCGCCGGAGGTGGTGAGCCGGGTGTGGCAGAAGGCGGCCGATCTCGGGTACGCGAAGTACTTCATCGCGCGCGGCGGCCAGGAGGTAATCGACGATCACGTTCCGCTGATCGCGAAAGGGCTTCGCGTGATCGACGTGATCGACATCGACTACGGTCCGTCGGCGCCGAATGGCTACCACCACACCCTCCAGGACACGATCGACAAGATCTCCGCGCAGAGCCTGCAGGTCGTGGGCGACGTCGCGCTCGCGCTTCTGACCGACTTCTAGGCGGACGTCCGGTAGCGGGGAAACGCTCGCGCGCGCGCCGCTCCGATGGTGGGCCGAGGGGTGCGCGATGGCACGTTGCACCACATGACGACTCCCGCCGAGCAGAAGGCGCTCGCCTTCGTGGCGCTGGTGATCCTGCTGGGCGGCACGTTCCGGGTGGTGCGCGGCGGCGTCCTCGCTCCCCCGCCGCCGAGCCTTGCCGAGCAGCAGGCGCTCGCCGGGCAGGCCGAGGCGGCGAGTCGGTCGGCGGCGGCCGACCGGCAGAGGAGAGGCGGTAAGAGTGGGACCGCGTCCCGATCTGGCGGCAGGCGGCGGGTTCGTGCCGGTTTCGACTCCACCGGCGTCTTGTCGATCGACGCCCCAGCGCGTGATGCGTCGGGATTCCCGCCCCCGGGATCTCGAATCGACATCGGCATGCCGGGAGCGCCGGCGGGGGGCCGACCCACTGTTCCAGGCGGCCTGCCCGCGCTCATCGACCTCGACGTGGCGGATGCGGCGGCGATCGAGCGTCTCCCGCGAGTCGGCCCCACGCTGGCGAAGCGCATCGTCGCGAGCCGAGATTCCCTCGGCCCCTTCGGCGGATTATCGGGTTTGCGGCGTGTCCGGGGGATGGGACCCGTGATGCTCGAACGGATTGCGCCCCTCGTCACCTTTTCGGCGCAGGCGCGTCGTTAGGATGCGCCGAACAGGCGCCGTTCTGTTCGCCATCCCCGCCGCCCTTTCCGCCCCAAATATGGCCGCTCCTGCCGCCAGCACCGAACGACTGGGTGATCTCCTCGTCCGCGAGGGGCTCATCACGCGTGAGCAGCTCGAGCAGGCGCTGCAGGAACAGCGGCAGAACGGCACCCGGGTGGGCTACAACCTGGTCAAGCTCGGCTTCATCGCGGAGACCGAGCTCACGAAGATGCTGGCCCGCCAGTTCAAGATGCCGGCGGTGGACCTCTCGCGCTTCGAGGTCGACCCGCGCATCGCCAAGCTGATCCCGGCCGATCTCGCCATCAAGCACCTCGTTCTGCCGCTCAAGCGCGACGGGCGCACGCTCACCGTCGCGATGGCCGACCCGACGAACCTGGGCGTCCTCGACGACCTCAAGTTCATCACGCGTTACGACATCTTCCCCGTCATCGGCGGCGAGTTCACGCTCAAGAGCGCCATCGACAAGCTCTACGACACGAGCACCGAGAGCAATGTCGCCGATCTCCTGTCGGTCATCGACGACATGGAAGGCGAAGTCGAGATCGTCGAGGAGAAGGAGGAAGACATCACCGCCGCGGCGCTCAATGCCGCGATGGAGGACGCCCCGGTCGTGAAGCTCATCAACGCGATCCTCACGGACGCGGTAAAGCGCGGGGCGTCGGACATCCACTTCGAGTGCTTCGAGCACGACATCCGCGTGCGTTATCGCGTGGACGGCGCGCTCCAGGAAGTGATGAAGCCGCCGATGAAGCTGAAGGCGGCGCTGATCTCGCGCTTCAAGATCATGGCGCAGCTCAACATCGCCGAGCGCCGCGTGCCGCAGGACGGCCGCATCAAGCTCAAGATGGGGAACAAGGTCATCGATTACCGCGTGTCGACCCTCCCCACGCTGTTCGG
>JBBQDE010000298.1:0-4152 GCA_038319425.1 Gemmatimonadales bacterium | reverse complement strand
GCGGTGTCGCTCGCCCGCAACGCGGTGACGTACGCGTCGGCCAGGCTTTGCGGGGTCGTGGCGCCGCGAGCAAGCGCTCGGGTGCGCGACTGCGCATGCACCGACGTCGCACACAGCACCGCGAGGTACAGACCGTGAATTCGCATGTCTCGGCTGTGAAATGGCTGCGGGGGCATGTCGCAATCTCTCGTTACGGAACCGGCCGGCATCCTTTCGGCCGCACAATCGCGAGCCGCACCGCCCAGAACGGCGCACCGTTCAGCGTGCCACGAAGGTGTCCGCTCACCGAGTCGTATCGCAGCCGGTAGCGTGACGTACGATCACCCATGACAAGCTGCGCGCCCTTTAGCCGCCCCTCCACGGGAGTCGGACGGGCCCGCAGCGGCATCGCGATCCCCTGGGCGCGACTCTCGGGGATCGGCCACGCGCGCACCGTGTCGCCACGCTGATCGAGGTTCCAGAATCCCCGGGTGTAGTTGCACTGCGGATGGAAGACGATGCGCCGCTCCGCCGGCTCATCCGAGCTTCCGGTCACCCAGGCGCCGGACAGGCCCTCTCCGGCGAACTCGGTGGGCAGCGTATCGTCGGGCTGAGCGACGACGTCCACTGGTCTGGTCGGCAGCGTGTCGACGGAGCGAGGAACGATCTCCGCGTGTCTGCTCGGCAGCGAGTCAACGGGCGGAGGCATGACGCCGGCGCGCTCGTTCGCGCGTGCGCCCGCTCCGGACGAGCACCCGGCGGCCGTGAATGTCGCGAGGGAGAGAAGGAGTCTACGCATCGGCGGGCGCACGGTGGCTTGGCGGTCCGGACGGACCGCACTCGAACTCTAGTGCGCCGGCGACGGCCAAGCCAAGGCCCCGCAGTTGGGCTGACGGGTAGCGCGCCATCTTGCGCCGCTGCACTTTCGCTCCCTGATCGCACACTGCATCTCATGCGCGGCGTGCGGGCGCGAACACCAACGACGGAGACCCCTGTGGACTCGACGCAAGCAAACAACGATCCCTCTCCCACTCGCACCACGCGCCGCGAATTTCTCCAGACCGCCGCAACCGGCGCCGCCGTTTTCGCCTTCGGCACTCGTGCCGGCGTCCCCTTCATCCTGACGGATGACCGCGAGGCGGTGCTCGCGCAGGTCGGCGCGCAGCACGACGCAACCCTGGCGATGCTGCGCGACTGGATTGCGCTTCCGTCGATTGCGGCCGAGAACCGCAACTATCCGCAAGGGCCCGAGTACATGGCGAAGCTGGCGCGCGAGGCCGGCTTCCAGCACGTCGAGGTCGTGCCGACTGCGGGGAAGAGCGGCGTGTTCGCGACCCTCGACGCCGGCGCGCCGACCTGGCTCGCCATCTACATGATGTACGACGTCAAGCAGTACGATCCCACCGAGTGGAGCTCGCCCCCGCTCGAGTCGCGGATCGTCGATCGGGCCGGCGTCGGCAAGATTCTCGTCGGACGCGGCGCCACCAACTCCAAGGGGCCACAGGTCGCGTGTCTCGCTGCGATCAAGGCGTTCCAGGCGGCGCGCGCGAAGCTGCCCGTGAACATCGTGCTCGTATGCGAGGGCGAGGAGGAGATCGGGTCGCCCAACTTCAAGCAGATCGTCTCCAAGCCCGAGGTGCAGGCGGCGCTCGCGAAGTGCGTCGGCATCATCATCCCGCTCGGCAACCAGGACCTCGACGGCTCCGTGCAGGTGAACCTCGGCGCCAAGGGCGTCATCGAGCTCGAGCTGGTGTCGAGTGGCGAGAAGTGGGGGCGCGGGCCGAAGAAGGACATTCACTCCAGCCTCGCCGCACAGGTGGACAGCCCGGCGTGGCACCTCGTGCAGGCGCTCAACACGCTCGTGAAGGCCGACGGCCACACGCCAGCCGTCGCCGGCTGGTTCGACAAGGTGCGACCGCTCTCCCAGGCGCAGCGCCGGATCCTCGAGGCGTCGATCCCGAAGATGAGCGAGGCGGCCGCGAAGAAGTCCCTCGGCGTCGACCACTGGATCAACGACGAAGCGTGGTACGCGTCGCAGGTGCGCCTCGTGTCGCAGCCGACGATCAACATCGAAGGCCTCGTCGGCGGCTACACCGGCCCCGGTGGCAAGACGATTTTGCCGCACAAGGCGGTGGCGAAGCTCGACCTGCGCCTCGTGCCCGACATGACGGCGAAGGACGCGCTCGCGCTGCTCAAGGCGCATCTCGCGAAACAGGGATTTGGCGACATCGAGGTGAACATGACCGGTGGCTACGACCCCACCGAGACGCCGGCGGACTCGAAGCTCGTGCAGGCGATGACGGCGACGTATCGCAAGGCCGGCGTCGAGCCGCTGCTGTGGCCGCGCCTGGCCGGTTCGTGGCCGGGTGCGACGTTCACGGCGCCACCATTGAAACTGCCGGCGGGGGTGTTCGGGCTCGGCCACGGGGCAGGGGCGCACGCACCCGATGAGTATTGGGTCGTGGAGTCGTCGACTCCGAAAGTCGCGGGTATGGACGGCGCGGCGAAGTCGTACGTCGAGCTGTTCTACTCGCTGGCGTGACGTCTTGAGAGCATGACTCCGCGCGCGGGGCTCGGCGGGGACTCCATATGCGCTCGCCCTCCTCGACTCATGGAGTCCCCGCCTGCGCCCCCACGCCTCCGTGTTCTCACCCACAAAGCCGACAATAGCATGCGCCGTTTCGCACTGATCATGCTCGCGTTCGCGCTCCCGCCGTCGCTCGCCGCGCAATCATCGGGTGCCGGGGAGCGCCGAGATGGCGTCATGACCGCCTTCGAGAGCTTCGCCGGCATCTTCGGCAGTCGGCTCAAGGCGGCGTTCGACTCCATTCCCGCGGCTCGATATGACTACCGGCCCACGCCGCCGCAGCAGACGGTCGGGTACATCGCGCAGCATCTCGAGGCCGCGAACTACGGACTTTGCGAGCGGCTCGGCGATCTGAAGCATCCCACAACCGCGAAGGACTCGCTGGCGGACACCGTCAAGGCGCGGTGGCCGAAGGACACGCTCGTCGCGCGGCTTGACGCGTCGCTCCGCTTCTGCGACGCGGTGATGGCGCGCATGGAGAAGCTCGAGTCGCAGGGGAAGGCGCGCACCCTGCTCGCGTTCGAGACCGACCTGGCGGAGCACTACAGCCAGATCGCCGTCTACATGCGACTGCTCGGCATGGTGCCGCCCTCGGCGCTGCCGCCCAAAGCGCGCACGGCGATTGCGCTGCCGGCGTCCGCGCTGTCGCCGTACGTCGGCGTCTATCAGCTCGACCCGGATCTGCAGCTCTTCGTCTCGATGCGCGAGGGCTCGCTCTTCGTGCAGTCCACGGGAGGCGCAGTCGTCGCGCTCTTCCCGGAGAGCGATCGCGACTTCTTCCTGAAGGCGATCGACGCGCAGCTCACCTTCACACGCAATGCGAGCGGCGCCGTGACGGGGCTCGTCGTGCACCAGTTCGGCCGCGACCGGTCGGCGAACAGGGTGCGATAGCGCTATGGTTACGACGACCCTCGCGCCGGAGTGATCGGAGCAACCATGACGGATCGCCACTACACCGACGACGAGGTCGCCGCGATCTTCCGCGTGGCCGCGGAAGGATCCGAGTCCCGCACCCTGCCGAGCGGCAACGCCGACGGCCTGACGCTCCGCGACCTGCAGAGCATCGCGCGCGAAGTCGGTATCGCGCCGGATACCGTCGCCGAGGCGGCGCGGTCGCTCGATCGTCCGCTTGCGCGCCCGGCGTCGCGGACCTTTCTCGGTCTCCCCATCGCCGTCGAACGGACCGTTTCGCTCGACCGGCGCCTGACCGACGCGGAATGGGAGCTCCTCGTGGTGGAGCTTCGTGAAGTCTTTGGCGCTCGCGGCACGCTGCGCACGCAGGGCTCGCTG
This sequence comes from Gemmatimonadales bacterium, assembly GCA_038319425.1. GTDB lineage: Bacteria > Gemmatimonadota > Gemmatimonadetes > Gemmatimonadales > Gemmatimonadaceae > AG11. The sequence continues at coordinate 296 of JBBQDE010000298.1, read as the reverse complement.
CGGGAATGGAGCAACGGCAATCTGCGCGCGTTCCTCGAGCCGACCAGCACGGGGCATCGGCTGCGGCTCGGCACTTTCAAGGGCAACGTCCCTCCGTCGGTGGCGGTCGGTGTGTTGACACTCGGCACGTCGGCGGCAATTGGCGTCTCGGCCGTGGCAAATGGCACGCTCGCCCACTCGCTGCTGGCGATCGCGGCGCTGGCGATTGCGGGAGCGGCGTTCGTGGCGAACGCCACGCTGCGGCTTCCCGGCTGGGCCCAGCAGCGCCGGCGGCAGATGGATGGCATCGTCGAGTG
>JBBQDE010000297.1:0-4225 GCA_038319425.1 Gemmatimonadales bacterium | reverse complement strand
GCGGGATTCCCCGCGCGCGACGTGCAGCTGCTGGTGCCGGCCGGCAAGCCGACCAAGGGCAACCTCGTGGTGCGCTACCGCGGCCGTGGCGGTCCGGGTGCGGCGAAGCCGATCCTGCTGCTCGCGCATCTCGACGTGGTGGCCGCGCTGCGCAGCGACTGGTCGATCGATCCGTTCGTGCTCACGGAGAAGGATGGCTACTTCTACGGCCGCGGCACGGGCGACGACAAGGCGATGGCATCGATCTTCGTCGCCAACCTGCTCGAGGACCGGAAGAACGGCTGGGTTCCCGATCGCGACATCATTCTCGCGCTCACCGCCGACGAGGAAGGCGGCGACGCGAACGGCGTCGACTTCCTGATTGACCATCATCGCGCGCTGATCGACGCGGCATATGCCCTGAACGAAGGGGGCGGCGGCTCCCTGCGCGACGGCAAGCCCTTCCTCAACAGCGTCCAGGCGGCAGAGAAGGTCTACGCGGATTTCACCCTTACGGCGCGCAATCGCGGCGGACACTCCAGCGTGCCGCGCCCCGACAACGCCATCTACCAGCTCGTCGATGCCCTGGCGCGCGTGGCGCGCTATCAGTTCCCGGTGCAGCTGAACGACGTGTCGCGCACTTTCTTCGCGCGCACCGCGGCGCTCGAGACGCCCGATGTCGCCGCGGCCATGCGCACGCTCGTCGCGACGCCGGGCGACAGCGGCGCGGCTGCCGTGCTGGCGCGCGATCCGCGCTACAACTCCATGCTCCGCACCACCTGCGTGGCGACTCGGCTGAGTGGCGGCCACGCGTACAACGCCCTGCCGCAGACGGCCACGGCGAACGTCAACTGCCGAATCGTCCCGACGTCGAATCCGCGCGAAGCGCGTGAGGCACTCGCGCGCGTCATCGGCGACACCGGCGTCCGGATCACCGAGACGATCGCGCTGGGCGAGCGAGGGGACGCCGTCCCGAGCCCGCTCACGGCGGAGATCATGGATCCGGTCACGAGCATCACGCACGAGCTCTTCGGCGCGAACGTGCCGGTGATTCCCGTGATGTCCACCGGCGCGACCGACGGACGTCGTCTGCGCTCCGCCGGCATTCCCACCTATGGAGTGAGTGGCCTGTTCGGCGATCCGAACGACTCCCGCGCCCACGGCCGCGATGAGCGGATGCTCGTGAAGTCGTACTTCGATGGGCAGGAGTTCCTGCAACGCCTCGTGCATCGGTTGGCCGGCGGCAAGCCGATCACCTGAGGTCGCGATACGAGCGAGCCCGCCGGAGTCCTCTCCGACGGGCTCCACGCCATTGCCCTCTCTGACTCGCTCCGTGCTTCGCTCCGGACGGCGGCGCGCGGGATGGCTGTGCACGTCGCGAGCCATCGAGCCGCCCGGTGCACGACTCCCGCGCGTCGCCGTATCATTCAGCATGTCGCTTACACGCCGTTCAAATGTTTTGCCCGCGCGCACCCTCACCGGTGCGCTGTTCATTCTCGGTGCCGGTTGCGCCAGCACGCCCGTCGCCTCGGCGCCGGACCCTGCCGCCGCGCCGGTGCTGCTCATTCCCTCGCCGGGGCCGACGTCGCCGCGCCTGCCCACCGCGACGCGCCTGATCTCCGCGCTTCCCGCCGTCGTCGGCATGGACTCCACGCTCCCCGCACGGCTCGACAGCATCATCCGCGTCGCCATCGCGGAGGGCGCCGCGCCGGGCGCGGCGGTTGCCGTGGGACGCTACGGGCGGCTCGTGCACCTCAAGGGATACGGCACCCTCGACTATGCCACCGGTTCACCTGTCGTCGATGCCAACTCGATTTACGATCTCGCGTCGCTCACCAAGGTGATCGCCACCACCACGTCGGCGATGATCCTCGAGGAAACGGGCAAGCTGGATCTCGACCGCCCCGTGCACGCCTACGTGCCCGAGCTCGATGCGCCCGACAAGGCAGTCATCACCGTGCGGATGCTGCTCACCCACACCGGCGGGTTCGAGGCGGGGGCGCCGCTCTACCGGCAGGCGCGCGGGCGCGCCGAGTACCTCAAGCAGATCAACGCGCGCCCGCTCGCCAATCCGCCCGGCACGCAGACGGTGTACAGCGACTGGGACATGGTGGTGCTCCAGGCGGTGATCGAGAGGATCGCCGGCATGTCGCTGGACAATTTCGCCGATGGACATCTCTTCAAGCCCATCGGCATGGCCGACACCCGCTTCGTGCCCGACACCACCGACGTCGCCTACCGGCGCCGCATCGCCCCCACGACGTCCGACGAGCTGCGGGGCGGCCCGCTGCAGGGCGTGGTGCACGACGCCAATGCGTGGGCGATCGGCGGCGTCGCGGGGCATGCCGGGTTGTTCTCCTCGGCACGCGACCTTGCCACCTTCGCGCAGCTCCTGCTCGACGGCGGCACGTACGCGTCCGTGCGCATCGTCTCGCCGCAATCAATCGCGCGATGGACGTCGCGTCAGGGGGGCGGCACGAGCCGCGGGCTGGGCTGGGACACGCCGGCGCCAACCTCCAGCGCGGGGCGCTACTTCTCGCCGCGCAGCTTCGGCCACACCGGGTTCACCGGTACCTCGCTCTGGATCGATCCCGAGCGCGGCCTCTTCGTCGTCCTGCTCATGAACCGCGTGAACTCGCGTGGCGAAGGCACGCGCCACGTCCAGCTCCGCCGCGACGTGTCGGACGCCGTGCAGCGCGCGGTGCTCGACGCGCCCCTCGTGGACTGGGAGTCGCTGCGCTGATCCCGCCGGCGCTCGGGATGAGCGTCGGCCGTCGCATCACTTCGGGGGTGCGACGAAGCGGACGCCGGGAAGCCGCTCGGCCATGTCCTTGAGCGCGGTGAAGCGGGCGGACAGCGTCACGAAGTCCTGCACCATCACGTGCGCGGCGAAGCGGCGGACCTCGTCCCACACCTCGGGATTGCGCTCGGCCAGCGTCGCGGCGCAATCGGCCACGAGCCACGCCGCCGCGAACCCATCCATCGGCTCCAGCCGCGCCACGGCGGTCCGGAAGCGCTCCATCGCGGCGTCGTGACGGTCGCCGTGGGCGTAGATGCGGATCGTCAACGACTCCAGCAACTCGCGCCCCTGGAACCACCAGTCCGTGCGGCCGGCAAAGATCTGGTACGCCGCGTCGAGCGCCGCCTGCGCGGCGGGGATCAAGTCCAGGCGCAGCGCCGAGAGGCCGGCGCCGGCGTGCGCGCCGACGGCGATGTCCTCCGCGCCGAGTCGGTCGGCGAGCGTGGACGTTTCGCTGTAGAGGCGCATCGCCTCCTCCATCCCCCCACGCTCCCGCTCGAGGTTGGCGAGGTTGTACAGCGCGGCCAGCCGGTTGGTGTTGTTCCGCAGCGTCGTGTACAGGCGCAGCGCCTCGTCCAGCGCCTCGTGCGCCGCGTCGAAGTCGCCGCCCCGCAGGCCGACCACGCCCAGATTCATGGATGCGTGGGCCGCGATCTCCAGCGATTGCGCGTCGCGGGCAATCGCCTGCGCGGCACGGAACGCGTCGGCGCCGCCGCTGTCGTCACGCGTGCGGGTGCGGGCAATGCCGAGCGAGAGGTAGGCCCGTGCTTCCATCACGCGATCGCCGCTGCTGCCGGCGCGCGCCACCAGCTTCATCAGCAGCTCGGCGGCGGCGGCCGGACGGACGACGAGCAGCGTCGTGGCGAGGCGGTGAATGGCCTCGTCGGCCAGCACGGCGTCGCCGCTGTCCTCGGCGATCTGCAGCGCCGATTCCGCGATGCGGATCGCCTCGTCCACCTCGCCCATGCGCACGAGCGTCTGCACGAGCAGTGAGCGGGTCTGCACGATGTCGGCCGTCGTGCCCAGCCGCTCCGCCGTAGCGAGCAGCTCGCGGCACTCGGCCTCCGTTTCGCGCGCGACCTGCCCCAGCCGCACGCGCGCCTGCAGGCGTCGCAGCTCTACGGGGATCGCCTGCCCCGGCTTGTTTGCCAGGCGCGGCGACGCCAGGATCGCGTCGCACGAGCGCTCCACGTCGGCCCACCGGCCGGACTGCTCGGCCGCCCGCGCGATGTCGTCGTGCACGGCGGCGCGCTCGTCGTCGTTCGTCGCGTGCTGCAGCGCGTGCTTGAGGAACTCGGCGGCTTCGTCCAGCGCATACAGTCCCATCGCGCGCGACGCGGCCCGGCGGCACCACACATACGCCTGCGGCGAGTTGCCGCTGCGCGCGTAGTGCGAGGCGATGCGGTCCACGGCGTCCGGAGACTTGGCGGCCAGCACGTCGGCGAT
>JBBQDE010000296.1:0-4258 GCA_038319425.1 Gemmatimonadales bacterium | reverse complement strand
ATGTCGAGCTTCTTTCCCAATCGGATCGACGCGGCCAGCTTCTTCGCCACGTCCTTCGGCAGCTTGTCGCGCATCTGCCGCGCGCCGAAGGTGTTGATGCCGAAGTAGGCCGAGGTGGGGACCGGCGCCTCGCCGTTGCCGTTCGTATCGAGCGGAGCCCGGGGGACGCGCGCCGCGAGGTCGCGGAGCGTCGACTTGCGCGTGGAATGCGTGGGAGCGGTCATGATGAGGCGGTGGCTGAGGAATCGGCCGCCGAAGCGGCAAAGGAATCGGTCGGAACGGGAAAAGCGTGCAGAAATTGCACGCCTGAGAAGTCAAAACTACGATCCCGGGGCAGGAATTTCAAGAATGACGTTCGATCCGTGCAAACAGAGCACAAAGCGTTCTTCCGATACTGAATGGGGGGAACCAACGAAAAAGGCTGGAACGGCGGATTAAACCCTTCATTGACGTGTGGGATCAGCCCGTTTCGCCGTTTCCGCTCGTTCCCAGCATTCTGTTGCTTGACCGAAAACCGAAACCCTTACGAGATCCGTCCCAACCGCCGAAGCTTCGGCACCACCCGGGCGGTGATCCCCACCACGAGGAGCGAGGCCGCGCCCCCCAGCACCACCGCCGGCACCGCACCCAGGAACCGCGCCGCCACTCCCGACTCGAAGGCGCCCAGCTCGTTCGAGCTGCCGATGAACACCGAGTTCACTGCCGACACCCGCCCCAGCATCGCCGGCGGCGTGAGCAGCTGAACCAGAGTGGACCGGATCACCACGCTCACGTTGTCGGCCATGCCGCTCACCGTCAGCAGCACCAGCGACAGGTAGAAGCTCGTCGAGAGGCCGAAGCCGATGATCGCGATGGCGAACGTCGCGACCGCCAGCAGCATCGAGCGGCCTGCCCGCTCGATCGGGCCGCGATGGGCGAGGAACACCCCCATCAGGACCGCGCCGGCGGCTGGTGCCGCACGAAGAATGCCCAGTCCCTGCGGCCCGACATGGAGGATCTCCGCCGCGAACACCGGCAGCAGCGCTTCGGCCCCGCCGAGGAAGACGGAGAAGAGGTCGAGCGAGAGCGCGGCGAGGAGCACCGGCTCGCCCCAGACGAACCGAATGCCGGTGACGAGCCCGGTGAGGATCCGTCCGTCGTCCCGCTCGCGCGGCACCGGTGCGTAGTGGATGACGAGAAAGCCCGTGAGGGCGAACGTCATCAGCACCGCGCCTACCGCGTACGCCACGACCGGGCCCGCGAAGCCATACAGCAGCCCGCCCACGGCTGGCCCGATGACGGCGGCCGTCTGCCACGAGCTGCTGCGCCACGCGATCGCGTTCTCGTACATCGTGCGCGGGATGATCTCGGCGCCGAGCGCCTGCCGTGCCGGCTGCAGCAGGCTGCGCGCGATACCGCTCACGAAGATGATCGCATAGATGGGAATGACGCCGGCGCGCTGGAGCAGGCCGGGCGTCGCGCTGAAGGCGAGCAGCCCCGCCGCACACGCGGCATTCACGGCGAGCGACCAGACGGCGATCGTGCGCCGGTTCCAGCGATCGGCCACGTAGCCCGCCGGCAGCGACATCGCGATGAACGGGAGCGCTTCCGCCAGCCCGAGCAGGCCGAGCGACAGGGGATCGTGTGTGATCGCGTACACCTGCCATCCCACGACCACCGCCTGGAGCTGCGAGGCGAGCGTCATGGAGAAGAGGCTCAGGATGTACCAGCGGAAGTCCCGGTGGCGGAGCGCCGCGTAGGCATCGTGCCTCGGCGCACCGGCGCTGGCCGTCATCGCGCCGCGGAGAGGTTGGCGAGTATCTGCTCGGCGAGGGCCAGGTGGCTGGCGATCGTCGGCCGCATGGTCGCGAGGTACTCCTTGAGCCGGACGTTGCGCACGCTCGGCGTGAACACGCTGTCGATCGCGACGAGCAGGTCGCGGTGAAAGCGCGCCTCGCTCTCCACGTACGCGGCATCGAACGGCGCGCCCGACAGGTTGCGCAGCGTGTCACGCCTCGCGAGGCCCTGGTCGCGCAGCAGCCGGCTCACGTCGTCTTCGCGCGGCGTGATCTCCGCGCTCGCGACGAGCCGGGTGAGCGTGGTGCTCATGGCCGTGTGGTCGGTGACGATGTTGCGCGCCAGGAGCTTCACGTCGCGCTGGCGCGCGCGCGTGGAGGCAAGTCGCGCCGCCGCGAGCGCGGCGTTGTGCGACATGAGCAGAATGGCGACGGTGTTCGGGTCGGCCACGCGCATCACGCGCGGCGCGCGCGATGCCGATCGCGGAGACGGTGCAGACGCCGGCCGTGCAGGCACACTCCCGCCACCGCAGGCCAGTGCGGCCGCGAGTGGGAGCAAGAGCGTGCGACGGCCGATGTCTGCGGGGTGTCTCATCGAGCTCTGGTTCGCGTCGTCAGCGGCTGCGTTTCGACGACGACTTCTTGCGTGTAGACTTCCGGCCGCCCGACGCCTTCTTGGCGGATGAGCGCTTCCGCGGCACCTTGGCGCCCTTCTCCCGGGCCTCGGAGAGGCCGATCGCGATCGCCTGCTTGCGGCTCGTCACCGTGCGTCCGCTGCCGCCGCTCTTCAGGGTGCCGGACTTCCGCTTTTTCATTGCGCGTTTGACGCTCTTGCTTGCGGCCTTGCCGTACTTGCGACCACTGGAGGTCTTCTTTCTCGCGGCCATCTGTCACTCGCTCCGGATGAGGGTCTCGAAACACCAACGCGGCTTCTCTGGCGCAACCAGCGTTCCAGAGCGTGCTCATGTTGCAAGCTACACGGCCTCCGTCGGTGCGCGACGCTCCTCCACCACATCACGCGGCGCACGACGGCGGGCGAGGACGAGCGACGCCTCGAGCGTCGCCATGCAGAACGATGCCCACGCGAGACCGACGAGGATGCCGGCGATCACGTCGGAGGGATAGTGCACGCCGAGATAGAGCCGCGTTGTGCAGATCAGCAGGATGAGCACCACCGCGGCGGTGCCGGTGAGCAGGCGCGACCAGTAATGCTTCTGGAGCCGGATGACGAGATACGCGACCGTGCCGTAGCAGACCGTGGCACTCATCGCGTGCCCGGATGGAAACGACGAGCTCACCGCCACGGTCTGCCACTCGAACACCGTGGGCCGCGCGCGGTGGAAGACGAGCTTCAGCATGCCGTTCAGCAGGATGTTGCCCGCGACCGCGGCGAGCAGCAGGCGGGCGGAGTGCTTGTGCTGGGTGTGCCAGAGGAAGAGCGCAGCGACCGCGACGATCATGAGCACGACGGTGCCCGTGCCCAGGTAGGTCAGCTCGACGGCGACCTGCGTGAGCAGGGCGGTGTTGTGCCGGTGCATCCATTCCAGCACGGCGACGTCGAACGACTGGGTCAAGCCTTCCTGCACCCATTCGCCGAGCATCGCGAACGCGAGGGTGCCGGTGATGGCGATGACGACGCCGATGACGAGAAAGACGCCGACCGTCGCGTAGACGCTGCCGGCTCGCATGCCGAGGGCGCGCAGCCCCTTGAACACGAGATCCCACAGCCGGTGCAAGTGCCGGCGAGGGCCCGTACGCCGGTCGCCAGGGGCGGGGCGCGAGGCGCGGGCTTCGCGCCGTTCGATCTCGGTCATGATGGAAGATGCTATCAAGAGGCGCGCCCCGGCGACCCCGCGGGTGCATTGCGGGTTGAGGTGAGGGGTGGCGGACGGTTAGCTTGAAGCAAGGCGCCGTGGCCAAGTGGTAAGGCGGCAGACTGCAAATCTGCTATTCGTCGGTTCGATTCCGACCGGCGCCTCTATCAGTCGTTGTTGTATAGCGTTTTTTGTTTCGGGACCCGCGACCAGCTAATCGCGTCCGGGATAGGGCAGGGATAGAAGGCAAAAAAAGGCGGGGGTCAGCATCGTTGCTGGCCCACGTTTTTTTGTCATGACTCGGGCGGAAGTTCCCGCGCTCACCTTGAGCGGTGCGGAACGCTCGTGCTTCCAGCTGGCCGCGAACTCCCAACGACTGCTAAGAGGGTGAGCCCCGTATCCAACGACTTCCTCTGTTAGCGTGACGTGACCCCCGGTAACTGATCCAAGTATCATGTCGGTCCTCGACCCGAGGACGACGTGGCCTACTATGCTCAGTGACGCCCCAACTCGGAACTCAATATTTTGTCACCGCTCATTGCGAGAAGAAGAACCCGCCTCCCCCATCACTACTCCCGAACCTCGGATTCACCACATTGTTCAGCACCGATCCAAACGAATAGTTCAATCCGACAAAGAAGAACTGGCTGAAGCGCGTGTTCTGTTGTG
>JBBQDE010000295.1:0-4263 GCA_038319425.1 Gemmatimonadales bacterium | reverse complement strand
CGCCGCCGGTGCGGATCCGCACCGTCTTGATGTTCGTGAACTCGCGCATCCCGAGATCGGACAGCTCGCGCCCATAGCCGGACGACTTCACGCCGCCGAACGGGAAGCGAGGATCGGAGACGACCATGTCGTTGACGAAGACGCTGCCCGAGTCGATCTCGCGCGCGAAGCGCTCCTGCTCGTCCGCGCGATTCGTCCAGGCGCTCGCCCCGAGGCCGAACCGGGTGGCGTTCGCGAGGCGGATGGCGTCGGCAATGTCTCGCGCGCGGAAAACGCAGCCGACTGGCCCGAACAGCTCGTCGCTGAACGCGGGTGCATTCTCCGGGATGTCCGTCAGCACGGTGGCCGGAAACCACGCCGCTCCCTTCGTCGTGCGCGCACCGCCGCAGGCGAGTCGCGCGCCCAGCGCGACCGACTTGGCGACCTGCGCTTCGAGCTCTTCGGCCAGCGTCGGTGAGGCGAGCGGGCCGAGCTGGGTGGCGGGGTCCATCGGATCGCCCACCACGAGCCGCTGCATCCCGGCGACGAAGCCGGCAAGGAAGCGATCGTAGACGTCCGTGTGCACGATGAAGCGCTTCGCGGCGATGCAGCTCTGTCCGTTGTTGATCGTGCGCGCCGTCACCGCTGCCTCGATGGCCCGATCGAGCTCCGCACTCGGCATCACGATGAACGGGTCGCTGCCGCCCAGCTCGAGGACCGTCTTCTTGAGATGCTTGCCCGCCATGGCGGCCACGCTGCTGCCGGCGCCTTCGCTGCCGGTGAGGGTGGCGGCGGCAACGCGGCGGTCGGCGAGCAGGCCGGCGACTGCGTCGCTCCCGATCAGCAAGGTCTGGAATACTCCCGGTGGCGCGCCCGCCCGCCGCACGAGCGACTCGAGCTCGAGTGCGCATTGCGGTACGTTCGACGCGTGCTTGAGCAGCCCCACGTTGCCGGCGACGAGCGCGGGCGCGATGAAGCGGATGGCCTGCCAGAACGGGAAGTTCCACGGCATGACCGCGAGCACGACGCCGAGCGGATCGTAGGCGATGAAGGACCGGTGATCCTCGTCGGTCACGACGGCGTCGGCGACGTACGACGGTCCGTGCACGGCGTAGTGGCGACAGGCCAGCGCGCACTTGGCCGCTTCCTCGACCGCGGCGCGAATGGGCTTGCCCATCTCGAGCGTCATCATGCGGCCGAGGCGGTCCTTCTCCTGTTCGAGAAGCGTGCCGAGCCGCGCGACGACGGCGGCGCGATCGGCCACGGCGGTTCGGCGCCATGCCGGCGCCACGGCGCTCGCGAGCGCGAGCTTCGCTTCCACGTCGCCCGGGGTGTGCGCGGGGTATTCAGCGAGCGTGTCGCCGCTGGCGGGATTGATGGACTTGAAAGTCATGCGCCGCGTCGGGTGCAGCTTGCGTGCGCGCTCACTCCCCGACCGGTGCATCCTCCCGCCACCAGCCTTCGCCGGTTTCCTCGCCACCGAAGAGCCGGCGCCACCACGGACCGCGTCGCTCGCGCCCCAGCACCGTGCCGGCCGCCGTGCGCCATCCTTCCTGCATCGACGTGGCGTCGGTGAAGCGCGTCTCAGGGTCGGAGGCCAGTGCGCGCTCCAGCCACGCGGCGATCTCGGGGGCGTAGAAGCTCACGTCGAGCTGGTCGGCGAGCTCGCGCGCGAGGATGGTCCTGCTGTCGGCTTCGCCAAAGGGCGGAGCGCCGCTCAACACGAACGCCACGATGGCGGCAAGCGAGAAGCAGTCGGCGCTCGCCTCCTGCGGCTCGCCGAGGAGCTGCTCCGGCGGCGAGAAGGCCGGAGTGCCGGACGCTCCGGTCAGCTCCTCGCCCGCCGGGTTGGCGATACCGAAGTCGGCGATGCGCCAACGCCGATACCGGTCGATGAGAATGTTCTCCGGCTTCAGATCGCGGTGCACGATGCCGATGGCGTGGGCGGCGGCGAGCCCGCTGAGCACCTCGTCGATCTGCGGCGCCACTTCGGCCAGCGGCCGCGCGCCGCTACGCGCCACGAGGTCGGCCACCGAGCCGCTCTCCGCCAGCTCCATCGTGTACCACGACACGTCGCCGCGACTGTCCCAATCGTAGATCGGCACGATGGACGGATGGGCGAGCTGCGCGGCGAGCCTTGCCTCGCGCCGGAAGCGGCCGACCGCGCGCTCGTCGCGCGCGATGTGCGGATGCAGCAGCTTGAGCGCCACCTCGCGCCCCAGCGACAGGTCGCGCACGCGCCACACCGAGCCGAAGCTCCCCGCGCCGAGGGGCGAGATGACCTCGTAGTCGTCGGCGAGCGCCCAGCGCAGCCGCACTTCGGGCGACTCGCGAGACGCGGCGACGCTTTCCCCACTCAGCGTCAGCACCGTGCGACTGCCGACCACTCGATCCATCGCACGCACCATCGCCGCGATCGTCGCGTAGCGCTGGCCCGGCTGGATCTGGAGCGCCTTGTCGAGCACCACCCCGACATGCGGTGGCACATCCGGGCGCACGAGGGCGAGCGGCGGAATGTCGTCGCGGGGCGGCGCTTCGCCGGTGAGCGCCGCGAAGCAGAGCGCGGCGAGCTGCCACTGGTCGCTCGCCATGGTGGGCGCCCACCGGTCGTCCCACTCCGGCGGCAACGGCATCGCGGTCACGTCGGGCGAGAGCCCGTCGGGGATGCTCGACAGCGGCACCGCCCATTGCCACCCGATGAGCCAGAGCCGCCCCATGGGAGACGTGAGCACGTTGTTGATCGAGACGGCACCGTGCACGCTCGCCGCGTCGTGCAGGTAGGAGAGCGTGGAACCGATCTCACGCATGACGCGCAGCACGGCCGGCACGTCGTCCGGCCCGGCGCGACCGAGGCGGGCGCCGAGTGTTTCTCCCGAGATCCAGCGGCGCAGATAGCCCGGGCCGCGGCGACTGTCGGAGTTCGCCGACCAGTAGTGGTAGGTCGTCGGCACGGCTGGATGATTGCGGTGCGCCAGCGCGCGGGCCTCCGCCTCGATCCACATCGCGTGCTCCTCTTGCGGCGCGCTCACGAGCGAGAGGGAGCGCCCGAGCGCGTCGATCACTTCCTGGAAATGGCGATAATCCTCCCAGATCCCTTCGGTGCCCCAGTGCCAGCCGGGTGGCAGCTGCCAGGAGGCAAGATGCTCGGGAAGGGTGTGACTGATGCGGTGCCGCTCGCCCGAAGCGCGAAGCGGGCGCTCGAGGGAGGTGCGCGCCGTGGGGAGCGAAGTGCGGGTCACGACGATAAGCTAGCGGGAAGTTCGGTCACGGGCAGGGCGTCGCGGTCACGTGTCGATCACATCCGCGACTCGGATAGTACCTTCGCTTCGGCGTGATGCAGTGCGGGCAGCAGCGATACATCCGGCAACACGCTCACCTCGACTGTCCGCACGCGCACGGGGCTGCCGTCGAGCGGCGACGACGAGTGCAGCGAGGGCACGTGAAGCGTGACGGCGACGATCCGCCACATCGTGCTTGGCCGGGACATCGTGCCATCCGCTTCCACCGTATCGAGCTGGAGCACCTCTCCACGCGCCGGGATCACCTCGCTCTGACAGTCCGCGAGCATCATCTCGTTGCGATCGTGGCGGGTAACGCGAAGCGTGATCATGCGCTGGCCGGAAAGAGATGGCGTGAAATTATCCCGTCCGATGGAGCGGAGCCAGCGGCGCGATGAAACTCGTCCTGCCGTTCGGCGTATGGCACACTAGACCCATACTCGACGAGGAGTCCATGTATCTGATCCTGAGCATCCTGGTATCGTTCGCGGCCTCCATGCTCGCGTACGCCCAGGCGCGGAACTTCGTGACGCGCCGCCTCCGCTATGTGGACGCCGTGCAGACGGCGCTCGCCCCCTTCGTGGCGGGCATCGTGGTGGCGGTGGTTCTGCTGCCGATCGTGGCGCTGCTGCCGCTGGTGGGGGTGGGTACCGCAGTGAGCGTGGGTCTGGCGGTCGGGGCAGGCGTGGCCGCCGGCGCGCGCGACGTTCGGCACTCGCTGCCAAGGTACTGAGGCCGATCCCCCGAAGTCCGCTGGCCCGATCGCCCGATGACCCGATCGCCCGATGACCCGATGACGATGACCGGATGGCCCGACGACCCGATGAGCTTCGGGCCTCCGGGCCATCGGGCGTTCATCGTTACCTTTCGTGCATGCCGTCCACTCTTCCCACCGACATCGCCGATCCGATCAACGCGCGCATCCTGATGGTGAGCGAGGACCGGATCGCTGGCTTTCTCGAGGATCCGCTCGCCGAGATCGCCCGGTTGAGCGCGCTGCCGCTCG
>JBBQDE010000294.1:0-4272 GCA_038319425.1 Gemmatimonadales bacterium | reverse complement strand
CCCGGACTCGTTCGTGCAGCGCGGCGGGAATCATTACGTGTTGCGCGTCCGCGGAAACTCGATGATCGAGGAGCAGATCCGCGACGGCGACTTCGTCGTGGTGAACGAACGGCAGCGGGCTGACAACGGGGAGATGGTCATTGCGATGCTGCACGGCAACTCGGCGACGGTGAAGAAATTCTACCGCGAGCGCGACGGGCGCATCCGCCTTCAGCCCGCCAATGAGACGATGGCGCCGATCTACGTGCACGAGAACGACATCACCATCCAAGGGATCGTGGTCGGAGTGATGCGCCGGTATTGAGGGTTCGAGGTCGCGAAAGACGAGTACAGCGTAGCCTGCGCGCTCAGGGCGACGTGTACGCCGTGCGCAATCGCTCCAGCGCCCGCATTCCCGCCCCATCCTTCAGCCCCGTTCGCGCCGCGCTGACGGCGTCGCCGAAGTCGCGCGGCCCATCGGGCGCGACGTACAGCGCCGCGGCGGCGTTGAGGATCACCGCGGAGACGGCCGTGGCTGGCGCGCGATTCTCCATCACTGCCAGCACCGCGGCGGCATTTTCCGTGGGCGCGCCGCCACGCATCTCCTCCGCGCTTCCGGCGCCGATGCCGTGGCGCGACGGATCGATCTCCCATTCCCGCATCGTGCCGTCGCGAATCTCCACCACGTGCGTCAGGCCGAGCGGTGAGACCTCATCCATGCCCGGCTCGCCGTGCACCACGAGGGCGTGTGACGTGCCCAGTGTGCGGAGCGCGCCGGCGATGAGCGGTACGCGGCGCGCATCGGCGACTCCGACCACCTGACGCCCCGCCGACGCCGGGTTCGCGAGCGGCCCCACGATGTTCATGACCGTGGGAATGGCGAGCTCGCGGCGCACGGGGCCCACGTGGCGCATGGCGGGATGCATGAGTGGCGCGAACATGAAGACGATCCCGGCGTCACGCAGCGCGCGCGCCATCACGTTGACATCGACGTCGATGGGAACGTTGAGCGCCTCGAGGACGTCCGCGCTGCCGCACTGCGAGGTGAAGGACCGGTTGCCGTGCTTGGCGACGCGAACGCCGAGGCCGGCGGCGAGGAGTGCCGCGGCGGTTGAGATGTTGAAGGTGCTGATCGTACCGCCGCCAGTGCCGCAGGTGTCGACCAGCTCGTCGGGGCGCGCGACATCGAGGCGCACCATGGCGCCGCGGAGCGCGTCAGCGGCGCCGGCCACCTCCTCGGCGGTTTCCCCTTTCACCCGAAGCCCGATCAGCAGCGCGGCGAGCTGCGCCGCGGTCGCCTCGCCGCTCATCACCGCGCCGAAGGCCGCGCGCGACTCGGCCTCGCTGAGCGAGCTGCCCATGGCGAGCTGACGGATCGCGTGCTGGAGTGGCGGGACGTCGCTAGCCGACACTCAGCGTCTCGAGCATGCGCTCCGGAAGCCGCGACTGCGTGGCGACGAGCGCGATCACGAGCCCGAGGAGTCGGACGCGCTCGATGTCCTCCTCGACGAAGATGCCGTGCATGGCGCGGTTGGTCAGGTTGACCACACCCACGAGGTTGCCGTGATAGACCAGCGGGAAGCTGATGAACGAGCCGGTCGTGAAGTGCTCGTCCTGGAGCAGCGGGTGACTCTTCGCTTCGTCGACGTCCTGCACGAGGAGCGGCTCCCGCGACAGGGCCACCTTCCCCGCCACGCCTTCGCCCATCCGCACTCGATAGCCCGCCGGCACGTTGGGCGCGATGCCGCGCGCGGCGGCGAGATACAGCATGTTCTCCTCGGGGGCCAGCAGCATGAGCGAGCAGCGCTGCGCCCCCATGTCGTCGCCGACGAGCGTCAGCAGCCCGTTCACCATCTCGCGTGGGTCGTCCGTCGTCGCATCCAGCGTCAGGACGCGGTCGATCAGGTAGAGCGTTCGCGTCTTCTGCCGGAGCCCTTCGCTGCGGCGATGCAGCTCGATGTGCGCCTTCTCGAGCTGGTCGACGGCCGCCGTCACCTGCACCTCGACCGCGTCCGCCCGGCGGCCGGCGCGCCGAGCGTCTTCCAGCGCCTTCGCCGCTTCGCGCTCGAGCGCGAGGAGCCGTTCCGGGTCGGCGGCCGGATGGACGTCCGACGCCTTGAGCAGCTTCTCCTCCAGCGCCCCCAGCTTGCGATCGTACTCGGAGTGCACGCGCTGCGTGACATCCTCGAGCGTCCGCACCGCCTCCTCCCGCGCCTCGCGCTCGAAGAAGCGCGCGAACGCGAGCTCGAACAGGGCCGCCGACGGCGCGATGCGCTCCGACGACCGGGATCCGAAGAACTTCCGCGTCTCGTAGAGCACGATAATCGCCGAGAGCTGCCCGTCGAAGCGCAGGCCGCGCAGCGACAGCCATCCCACGTCGGTGAAGCGCTGGAAGGAGAACAGGGCGGCGAACTCGTCAGACTGCTCGCCGAAGTCGACGAAGGTGCCGCCCGCGGCCACCGCGATGCGCTCGCGGGTCGGCAGGTGATCGAACGTCGTCTCCAGCCGGTCGCAGCTCACCGTGTCGCCAGTGGGCATCAGGCGATCGACGAGCATCGACCGGCGCGCGTCGAAGCGCACGAGGGCGATCTTCGCGAAGCGATCCACTTCGGACAGCGCATCACCCAGCGCGAGGAGCGCCGCGTTCAGGTCGGGCGCGACGCTGAGCGCGTGGGCGAGCGTGGCGAGAGTGCGAGGGGGCATCCGGCGGGAAGAAGGACGGCGCCGGGGAGGCGGCGAGCGGTGAAAGTTGGTCGCAGCGTCGCGGCAAAGTCAACGTGCGCGCACCCCATTTTTGCTTGACTCTCCTGCGACGAGGGGTAGGTTTTCTCGCGATGCCGACTCGCGTGTTGCAGCTCGTGTTGCACTATGACGGCACGGGCTACAGCGGATGGCAGCGCCAGCCGGAGCGGCGCACCGTGCAGGGCGTGCTCGAGGAGTCGTTGTCGCGGCTGTGCAATGCCCCGACGGCCGCGCTCGGCTCGGGCCGCACCGACGCGGGGGTGCATGCGCGAGGGCAGGCGGTCGGCGTGCGCGTTCCCGAGCGCTGGACGGCGGCGTTGCTTCGCCGGGCACTGAACGCCGTGCTGCCCGACGACGTCTGGGTCGCCTCGGCCCAT
This sequence comes from Gemmatimonadales bacterium, assembly GCA_038319425.1. GTDB lineage: Bacteria > Gemmatimonadota > Gemmatimonadetes > Gemmatimonadales > Gemmatimonadaceae > AG11. The sequence continues at coordinate 1,174 of JBBQDE010000294.1, read as the reverse complement.
CCGATGCGAGACGACTTTCACGCGCGCTACAGCGCCACGGCCCGGCGGTACAGCTATTACGTCGGCACGGACGAGGGTGCGGCGTCGCCGTTCCGCCGTCGTACCGAATGGAGCGTCGTCCGCCCCATCGACCGGGCAGCGCTCCACGACGGAGCACGGACGATCCAGGGTGAGCACACCTTCCGGGCGTTCGCGGTTCGCGGCACCGCGCCCCCATCGGATGAGCATCGGTGTCGCGTGCTGGACGCGCAGTGGCGCGAGCGAGACGGCGGACTCGTATTCGAGATCGAGGCGAACCGCTTTCTTCATCACATGGTGCGCTTCCTCGTCGGCACCATGATGGAGACCGCCATCGGTCGACGGCCGGCCGGCGACCTCGTCGCGCTCCTCGTTGCCGCCGATAACGGCGACGTATCCGCACCGGCCCCCGCCCACGCCCTCTTTCTGGATCGCGTGCGCTACCCGGATGACCTCTACCTGACGGCGGAATGAAGATCTTCCTGTCCACGGCCCGCATCGACGACGTCGCCTGGGGCGTCACGCACGGCATGCTGGACGGCGTGCTCACTTCGCCGCGCCTTCTCGCCGAGGAGGGGGGAGGCGACGCGCGCGCGCACCTGGTGGAGCTCTGCCGGCTGGTGCACGGGCCGATCTTCGCCGCCATCCAGACGATCGACGCGATGGGCGCCTACCGCGATGGGAAAGAGCTCGCCAGGATCTCCGACCAGATCGTCGTGCAGTGCCCGCTCGTGGAGGACACCCTGGGCGCCATGCGCCGGCTCCAGGCGGACGGTATTCGCGTCGCCGCAACGCACGTCTTCAGCACCGCGCAGGCCCTGCTGGCCGCCCGGGCCGGCGCGTCCAGCGTGGTCGTCGCCCTCGATCAGCTCGACGCGGCGGGACACGACGCCATCGCGGTGGTGCACGATCTCCGCGCCGCCTTTGACAGCTCGGACGCCGAATGCGACGTCGTGGCCGTGTCTCCCGGGTCGCCGACGCAGTTCGGCGCGTGTGCGCGCGCCGGTGCGGACGCGGTGGCCGTGAGCGAGACGCTCTGCCGCGCGCTCCTCGTCCACCCTCTCACGGATCGCGGCATCGACCAGTTCCGCGGCGACGTGGCGATCCTTCGCCGCGTGTGGCCGCAGGCATGATGCGCGCGATTGCCGTCCGCGCG
>JBBQDE010000293.1:0-4315 GCA_038319425.1 Gemmatimonadales bacterium | reverse complement strand
CCCAGGCCCACGCGGGCGACGCGCGTGCTCGCGCGCGGGATGCGGGGCTCCTCGTGCTCGACACGGACCTCGTGAGCACGGTGATCTACGCGCGGCACTACTACGGCCGTGTGCCCCCCTGGATCGAGCGTGCCGAGCGCGCACGACGTGCGTCGCTCTACCTGCTTTGCGATGTGGACGTCCCCTGGATCCCCGACGGCGTGCGCGACCGGCCGGTCCACCGCGACGAGATGTTCGGCCTGTTCCGCCGCGCGCTCGCCAGGCGGCACGCCAACCTGGTAGTGATCCGCGGCGACTGGAGCGTGCGCTGGGATCTGGCCCGCGACGCGCTCGCGGGCGTGGGACGTCGGCCGCGGCCCGATCGTCCATAGGGCAGAAGGTCTGGTCAGTCCACTCCCGCTCGCCCTCCCGCTCCGCCCCATGCGATTCCCCCGTCGGCTCACGATCGGACTCGGCGCGCTCGCCGCGTCCGTGCTCATCGCCCTGGTTCTCCTGCCGAAGCTCTTCCGCGGCCGCATCGAATCGCGGGTGCGGTCGGAGATCAACGCCTCGGTCGACGCTCGCGTGGCCTGGAACGGGGTCGGCCTTGGCGTCGTGCGCGACTTTCCTGACGTCTCACTCAGCCTCGACCGCGTTTCGATCGTCGGCGTCGGCGCATTCGCGGGCGATACCCTGCTGTCGATGCGCGAGGCCCGCCTGGTGCTCGACGTCGGCAGCGTGGTCCGCTACCTGAAGGCCGGCGCTCCGATCGTCGTCCGCGAGATCGCCCTCCGCGAACCCGCCGTGAAGCTGCGCGTCCTCCCCGATGGGCGCGCCAACTGGAACATCACGCGCGCCAACGGAGCCGCCACGAGCACCGGTGCAGTGGGCGTCACCCTCCGCGATTTCCGGATCGCCGACGGACGCGTCACGATCGACGATGAACAGTCGCACCTCGTCGCATCAGTGAGTGGCTTGTCCGCGGCGCTGCGCGGAGACTTCGCGCGCGACCGGTTTGTGCTCTCGACCCGCACGCGCGCCGACAGCGTGTCCCTGCGCTTCGCCGGAATCCCGTACCTGAACCGCGTCGCCCTCGAGCTGAACGCCGACATGGACGCCGACCTGCCGGCGCATCGCTTCACCTTCAGGAACGATTCGCTCCGGCTCAACCAGCTGGTCCTCGCTTTCGCGGGCTCGGTGGTCGTCGGCACGCCGAATGTCGGGCTGAACCTCACCTTCGCGTCGCCGAGCACGGCCTTCCGCGACATCCTGTCGCTGGTGCCGGCGATCTACGCGCACGACTTCGAGCGCCTGCAGACGGCCGGTACGATGTCCACCTCGGGCCGCATCAGCGGTGAATACGGCCCGCATGCATTTCCGGCGCTCGCGCTGCGCGCCCGCGTCACGAACGGCGCGTTCCGCTATCCGTCGCTGCCGCTCGCCGCGGGCGGGATCTCCATGGAGCTGGCGATCGACAATCCGGGGGGCGACGTGGACGCCACCGTCATCGACCTGCAGCGCTTCCACGCCGTGATCGGCGGGCGGCCGCTCGATGCGCGACTGGTGATGCGCTCGCCGGTTCGCGACCCCGAGGTGGATCTTCGCCTGCTCGGCGCAGTGAACCTCGCGGACGTCGCCCACACCGTGCAGCTGCCGGGCGTGAGCGAGCTGGCCGGCACGATCGCCACCGACGTTGCCGTCCACGCCCGCCTCTCCGACATCGATGCCGGTCGCGACGACCGCGTCGCCGCCGCCGGGACGATCAATGCGTCACGCATCGCCCTTCGCTCCGCGGCGCTGCCGCGCGCGCTCACGATCGACACGGCCGCACTCCGGCTGACGCCGCGCACGGCGGAGCTCACCGCCTTCGCCGCGCGCATCGGCAACAGTGACGTACGCGCCGTCGGATCCCTCGACAACGTGCTCGGGTTCGCGCTGCGCGATCAGGACCTGCGCGGCAGTGCCACGGTGAGCAGCACCCGCATCGACCTCGACGAGTGGCGCTCGAACGAGAAGACCACCGCGGTGATCCCGGTGCCGCCGCACGTCGACTTCGCGCTGAAGGCGTCGGCCATCCGTGTCACGTATGGCGCGCTCAGCGCGGCCGATGTGAGCGGCGGCCTCCGCGTGAAGGACCAGCGCATCACCCTGGACGGCCTGCGCATGGAGACGATGCGCGGCACAGTCGTCGCGAACGGCTTCTACGAGACGACGGTGGCCAACCGTCCCACCTTCGATTTCGACCTGAAGCTCGCAGCGGTGGACGTGCCGTCCGCGTTCGCCGCGCTCACGACAGTGCAGAAGTTCGCTCCGATCGCGCAGTGGGCGCAGGGGACCGTGTCGGGCACCGTCGGCCTCAAGGGCCCGCTCGGCCACGACATGACGCCGGTGTTCACGGCGCTCACGGGCAAGGGCGCGCTCGAGACCGACCGACTCATCGTGCAGAACGTCCCCGTCCTCGAGAAGCTGGCCGACGCGCTCAAGCTCGAGCAGATCAGGAAGCCCGCGCTCGGGGCCGTGCGCGCCGCGTTCGACGTCGCCGACGGGCGGCTCCGCGTCAAGCCGTTCGTCGTCACGATGAACGGCATCGACATGACCGTCGCCGGCTCCAACGGCATCGATCAATCGCTCAAGTACGACCTCGCGCTGGTGGTACCGCGCGCGGCCCTTGGCACCGCCGGCGCCTCCCTTGTTGCCTCGCTCGCCTCGCAGGCGGGCAAGGTCGGCCCGCAGTCGAACGCCGGCGAAGGCGTGCAGCTCGGCGCGCTCGTGACCGGGACTGTCACGAACCCCTCCGTACGTCCGAGCTTCAGTGGCATGGCGTCGTCGGTGCGCGACGCCGCGACGAGTGTCGTGCAACAGGCGGGCGCCGAGCGGGTGGCCGCCGTGAAGCAGAAGGCGGACTCGGTCGCCGAGGGGGCACGAGCCCGCGCTCGTGCCGAGGCGGACCGGATCGTCGGCGAGGCGGAGCGTCAGGCCGCGATCATTCGTGCCGAGGCCCGGACGATCGCCGCCGGCGTCCGGCGCGAAGGAAGCGCGCGGGCCGACTCGCTGCTCGCGCGCGCCACGAATCCGGCGGCGCGCATGGCGGCGCAGGTGGGCACGGACCGCATGCGGCGCGAGGCGGACGAACGGGCCGACCGCCTTATCCGCGACGCGGATGCGCGGGCGGATGGCCTCGTCGCGGCGGCGAAGCAGAAGGCCGACGCACTGGCCCCCGCGCCACGCTGAGCGGCTGACGCGTCAGCGGTCGTTCACCGTCCCCGCCCAGCGCCAGTCGCGGATCTCCGGAATGTCGTCGCCGTGCGCGCGGATGTAGGCGTGATGCTCCGCCAGCCGCGCGTGACAGTACGCCTTCGTCTCCATCGCATCGGGATCCGTCGCCAGCAGGGGCACGCGATCGATCACGTCGCACACGAGGTGGAAGCGGTCCAGGTCGTTCATCACCGTCATGTCGAACGGCGTCGTGGTCGTGCCCTCCTCCTTGTAGCCGCGCACGTGGAGGTTGCCGTGATTCGTCCGCCGGTACGTCAGGCGATGGATCAGCCACGGATACCCGTGGAACGCGAACACGATCGGCCGGTCCGTCGTGAAGATCGCGTCGAAGGCGGCGTCGCTGAGCCCGTGCGGATGCTCCACTTCCGGCTGCAACGTCATAAGATCCACGACGTTCACCACGCGCACCCGCAGGAACGGCAGGTGCTCGCGCAGCAGGGCCGTCGCCGCCAACGCTTCGAGCGTCGGCACGTCGCCCGCGCACGCCATCACGACGTGCGGATCCCGCCCGCCGTCGGTGCTTGCCCACTCCCAGACGCCGAGCCCCGTCTCGCAGTGCGCGATCGCGGCGTCGATGTCGAGCCACTGAAGCGCCGGCTGCTTGCCGGCCACGATCACGTTCACGTAGTTGCGGCTACGCAGGCAGTGGTCGGCGACGGCAAGCAGCGTGTTCGCATCTGGCGGCAGGTACACGCGCACCACGTCTGCCTTCTTGTTCACCACGTGATCGAGAAAGCCCGGGTCCTGGTGACTGTTGCCGTTGTGGTCCTGCCGCCAGACGTGTGACGTGAGCAGATAGTTCAGCGACGCGATCGGCGCGCGCCACGCAATCTTCCGCGTCGTCGTCAGCCACTTGGCGTGCTGGTTGAACATCGAGTCCACGATGTGGATGAACGCCTCGTAGCACGAGAACAGACCGTGCCGGCCGGTGAGGAGATATCCCTCGAGCCAGCCCTGGCACATGTGCTCACTCAGCACTTCCATCACGCGGCCGTCCATCGCGACGTGATCGTCCGTCGGCAGGATCGTCGCCGCCGACGTCCGGTCCGTGACCTCGAAC
>JBBQDE010000292.1:0-4343 GCA_038319425.1 Gemmatimonadales bacterium | reverse complement strand
GCTGGGGAGCGAGCGGACGGCGAAAGGCCTTGGGGGAGAGAGGTGAGCGACGACCGGAGTACGGTGAACGGTCAGCGGTGTTGGAACGGCGTTGATGAAGCGCGGCGCGGGTTTGTACAGGGTACATCGTACCGGGTACCGTCTACCGTGTACCCTGTACGAACCTGTGCCGCGCCGTTCGAACGCCCGTTCGAACACCCGTCGGAAAATCGGCACTAGATGCGTCCTGCTCCTCTCCTCACCGCCACGTATCGCCTGCAGCTCAGCGCCGCCTTCACGCTGCATGACGCGCGGGCCCTGGTGCCGTACCTCCAACAGCTCGGCATCTCGCACCTCTACTGCTCGCCCGTGCTGGCCGCGCGCCGTGGCAGCACGCACGGGTACGACGTCGCCGATCCGACCCACGTGAGCCAGGCGCTCGGCGGCGACGAGGCGTTCGTCGCGCTCGCCGCCGAGGCGCACGCGCACGGCATGGGCATCCTGCTCGACATCGTGCCGAACCACATGGGGATCGGGCCGGACAACCCGTACTGGGACGACCTCCTTGAGCGCGGATCACAGTCGCGCTTCGCCGACTGGTTCGACGTCGAGTGGCGCGCCCCCACGCGCCGCCTCGCCGGCAAGGTGCTCCTGCCGGTGCTCGGCGACACGCCGCAGAACGTCCTCGCGCGCGACGAGCTCGCGCTCGAGGCGAGCGACCAGGGCGTGCGCGTCCGCTACTTCGACCATCACTTCCCGATCGATCCGTCCACGCTGCCGGACGAGTTGGAGCTCGCGATGCGCGACCCATGGGCGCGCGACGTGATGGCTGAATGGACGAAGGGGGAGGCAGGACGCGCGCGGCTCGGCGAGCTGCTCGCGCGCCAGCACTACGAGCTCGCCTTCTGGCGGTCGGCGCAGCGCGACCTCAACTACCGCCGCTTCTTCGACGTCAATGAGCTCATCTGCCTGCGCGTCGAGCACGCGAAGGTGTTCGAGGCGACGCACCGCGCGGTGCTGCAGTTCGTCGCCGACGGCGTGGTGGATGGATTACGCATCGACCACATCGACGGGCTCCTCGAGCCACGCCGCTATCTCGAGCGGCTGCGTGCCGCGGTCGACCGCCTCCGCCCGCCGGCGACTGACGGTGCACGCTTTCCGCTCGTGGTGGAGAAGATTCTCGCGTCCGGCGAAGCGCTCCCGGCGGATTGGCCGGTGGACGGCACGACCGGGTACGAGTTCATGACGACGCTGGAAGACGTGTTCATCGACCCGGCTGGCTACGAGCAGCTCGAGGCCCGCTATCGCGGCCGCCTCGGCACGCCCGATTTCCATGCCGTGGCCGTGGACGCGAAGCGCCGCGTGCTGCGCGGCGCGCTCAACGCCGACGTCCGGCGCATCGCGCCCATGCTCGCCGCCGTAGCGCGCCGAGCGGACTGGCCCCATCGCACCATCGCCGATTATGCCGGTGCGATCGTCGAGCTGGTGGCGCTGCTGCCGGTGTATCGCACCTACATCGATGCCGAGTGCCCCGACGTGCGCGATGACGACCGCCGGGTGCTCGAAGAGACATTCGCGCAGCTCCGGCAGCGCGGTCACGCCGACGCCGTAGCCACCGATGCGCTGGAACGCACGCTGCTCGGCGGCTGGCGCATCGCGGAGCAGGACCTCGCGCGGGCACGCCTCGCATTCGTCCTGCGCTGGCAGCAGCTCACCGGGCCGGCCGCGGCGAAGGGGGTGGAGGACACCGCGCTCTACGTGTACGCGCCGCTCGCGTCGCGCAACGAAGTCGGCGGCGACCCGGGCGTTCCGCTGGCCGGCGCGGTGGAGCGGCTGCACGCGCGGCTCGCCGAGCGCGCGACGCGGCATCCGCGCGCGCTGAACGCCACGAACACCCACGACACCAAGCGCAGCGCCGACGTGCGCGCGCGGCTCGACGCGCTGAGCGAGAACCCCGCCGCATGGGATCGGCGGCTGCGCCGCTGGCGTCGCCATCACCGCACGCTCCAGTCGCTCGTGGCCGGCCGGCTCGCGCCCACCCGCGCCACCGACAACTTCATCTACCAGGCGCTCGTCGGGATATGGCCGGCTGGATCCGGCGTGCGCGCCACCGACGACGCGCTGTGGCTGGCCGAGTTGACGGAGCGGCTCACGAAATACATCCAGAAGGCGGTGCGCGAGGCGAAGGTGAGCACCAGCTGGACCGACCCCGACGCCGGCTACGAAGCCGCGATCGAGACGTTCATCGCCGGCATGCTCGACCGCCCGCAGAACGCGCGCTTTCTTCACGACGTGGAGCAGTACGTCGTGTCGCTCGAGCCGCCGGGACGATGTAATGCCCTGGCGCGACTCGTCGTGCACTTCACCGCGCCAGGCGTGCCCGATCTCTATCAGGGCGATGAGCTGTTCTTCCGTGCGCTCGTGGACCCCGACAATCGGCGGCCGGTGGACTGGGAGAAGCGCCGGCACGCGCTCGACCGGCTCGGCACCGCGCTCGCGTCCGGCGCGGACATCGACCCGGCTACCCTGGCCGCATGGTGCGCCCGGCCGGAGGAGGACACCCTGAAGCTGTACGTCACGGCCTCGCTGCTGCACCTGCGCCGACGCCGCGCGGCGCTCGTGAGCGGGGCGTATGCTCCACTCGCGGCCGACGGCGGAAAAGCGGCCCACGTCGTCGCGTTTCTGCGGAGCCATGGCGACGACGCCGTGCTCGTCGTCGTACCCCGGCTCACCTGCGGATTGGGGGGCCCGGTGCCGATACGAGAAGCGTGGGGCGACACGGCGATCAGGCTCCCTGCCGCCGTCGGCGACTCCTCGTGGCGTTGCGAATTGGGGGGGCAGGTCGTTCAATCACGAACCGGGGTGCTCCCCGTAGCCGGCCTGCTGTCCCGGCTCCCGGTCGCCGTCCTGACGCCCCATCGTTGAATCGGGGCGTCGTTGACTTAGAATACTCTGCTGTTCAGTCGGCATGCCGGCGCCCCTGGCTGGAACATCATCCGGCGGGCGCTGCTTCCCCATCGGTGCCCCGTGCCTGAGGCTCGTTCATGACGCACGTCCCGACGCGCTCCAGCGTCGCCTATTTCTCCATGGAGATCTGCCTCGATCAGGCGATCCCCACCTACAGCGGCGGGCTCGGCGTGCTCGCCGGGGATACGCTGCGATCCGCCGCGGATCTCGGCGTGCCGGTCGTCGCCGTCACCCTGCTGCACCGGAAGGGCTACTTCGAGCAGCACCTCGACGCGACCGGACGGCAGACGGAGACGGCGGTGCAGTGGCATCCCGAACGGGTGCTGGAGCCCGTCGCGGCGCGCGCGACCGTCACGCTGGAAGGTCGCGAGGTGAAAGTCACGGCGTGGAAGTACGTCGTGAAGGGAGTGCGAGGACACGAGGTGCCTGTCTACCTGCTCGATACCAGCCTGCCCGAGAACAGCGACTGGGACCGCACCCTCACCGATACCCTGTACGGCGGCGACGAGCACTATCGGCTCTGTCAGGAGATCGTGCTGGGCATGGGCGGGGCCGCGCTCCTCCAGGAGATCGGCTACCTGAACGGCACCATCTACCATCTCAATGAAGGGCACTCGGCGCTGCTCACCCTGCAGCTCCTGGAAAAGCAGCTCGTCGGGCGCCCCGCGTTCGAGCTCGAGGACGCGGACTTCGAGGCTGTGCGCTCGCGCTGCATCTTCACCACGCACACGCCGGTGCCGGCGGGGCACGACAAGTTCCCGCTCGAGATGGTGCGCAAGGTGCTCGGCGACGCGCGTGTCGCGCTGCTCGAAAGCTGCGGTGGCGTGTACGAGGGCATGCTGAACATGACGCACCTCGCATTGCACCTCACGCGCTGGGTGAACGGCGTGGCGATGCGGCACGGCGAAGTGTCGCGCGGCATGTTCCCCGACTATCCGATCGATTCGATCACGAACGGGGTGCACGCCACCACGTGGACGGGGCCGGCCTTTGCCGGGCTGTTCGACCGCCGCATCCCGGAATGGCGGCACGACAACCTGTACATGCGGTATGCGGTGAGCATCCCGCTGCAGGAGATCCGCGACGCCCACGCCGCGAGCAAGGCGGTGCTGCTGGACGAGATCGCGCGGCGCACCGGCGAGGTGCTCGACCCCAACGTGATGACGATCGGCTTCGCGCGGCGCGCCACGCCGTACAAGCGCGCCGATCTGATCTTCTCCGACCTCGAGCGACTGACGAAGATCGCCCAGGGCGTAGGCAAGGTGCAGATCGTGTTCGGCGGCAAGGCGCACCCGCACGACGGCGGCGGCAAGGAGCTGATCCGCCGCATCTTCGCCGCGCGCGAGCAACTCGGCGACGTGGTGAAGATTGTCTACCTCGAGAACTACGAGATGTCG
>JBBQDE010000291.1:0-4440 GCA_038319425.1 Gemmatimonadales bacterium | reverse complement strand
TATGTTACCGCCAGACCCCTCGTTCGCGCGCCCGTTCGGAGCTCCCGTGAAGCAGGTCGGCTTTCGCGCCCGTCTCTTTCTGATCCTGCTCGGCTTCGCGCTCATTCCGACGATCGTGCTCGCGGTGGCGTGGGAGCTGACTGTGGTGCGGGCACTGCCGCTGCTCGGCACCACGCCGGCGATGGAGCGGATCGCGGCGACGGGGAGCCGTGCAGTGGACGCGGCGCAGAGCGCGCCCCTCACGGCGGAGCAGCGAGCGCTGCTCGAGGAACACAGGCGCGCGCTGAGCGAAGGGCTGCTGCACGCGAACCAGATGGAGTTCCTGATGACGCGGCGCGCGCCCGTCGCCGCGGCGCTCGTTGCGCTGGCGGCGGCACTGCTCGTGGGACTGGTGGCCTCGCGTGTGGCCGGCCACCTGAGCCGCAATCTCAGCAGACCGCTCAGCGAGCTCGTAGGATGGACAGCAACGATCAGCCGCGGCGATCCCCTGCCGGACGGGCCGCCGCGAAAGGGAGCGCCGGAGTTCGTGATGCTGCGCAACCGGATGCGCGAGATGGCGACCGAGCTCCGGCTCGCGCGCGTGCGCGCGCTGGAGGCGGAACGGGCGACGGCGCTGCGCGAGTCGGCGCGCCAGGTGGCGCACGAGCTCAAGAATCCGCTCACGCCGATTCGTTTCGCCATCGCGCGCCTGCGACGCGAAGCACCGGCGGGGCTGACGGAGACGGTGGACGTACTGGAGAGCGAGTCGAAGCGACTGGAGGAGATGGCACGCAGCTTCGCGCTGTTCGGGCGGCTGCCCGAAGGACCACGGGCACCGGTCGACCTGGCGGAGCTCGCTCGTGCGGCGACACGGAGCGCGGTGCCGGCCGACACGCCGGTGGCGGTGATGGTGGACGCCGACGTGCCGATGGTATCCGGCCACGTGGATGCGTTGGGACGCGCGCTGACGAACGTGCTGTTGAACGCCGTGGAGGCAAGTCCAGTCGGCGCGCCTATCGGCGTGTCGGTGCGACGGACGGTGCGCGACGGGCGCGACATGGTGGAGGTCGCGGTGCGCGACGAGGGCTGCGGGATTCCGGAAGGACGGATAGCGAGGATCTGGGAGCCGTACGTCACGCACAAGGCAGGGGGCACGGGACTGGGGCTGGCGATCGTGCGTCAGACGCTGCTGGCGCACGACGGCGCGGTGGCGGCCGACAGCACGCCCGGTGAAGGAACGACGATCCGACTATTGCTGCCGGTGGATGCGCCGGCGATCACCCTAGAGATGGCGGCACATGGCGATGATTGATGGAGACTGGTCCCGATGTCCAGCGTCCTGATCGTCGACGACGAGCCGAACATCCGCCGCATGGTCGGCGCGCTGCTGGCGAGCGAAGGCTATGAAGTCCGCGACGCGGCGGAGGGTGCCGTCGGTCTGCAGCGGATCGCCGAGAGCTGCCCGGATGTCGTGCTGCTCGACCTCATGATTCCCGGTGAGCTCGACGGGCTGGCGACACTCGCCCGCCTGCGCGAGCGTGTGCCTGACGTGCCGGTGATCATGATGAGCGGCAAGGCGGGATTGAGCGACGCCGTGAAGGCGACGAAGCTCGGCGCGTTCAACGTCCTCGAGAAGCCGCTGTCGCCGGAAGGGGTGCTGCTCGCGCTCGCGTCGGCGCTCGAGCTGCGCCGCGTGCGACGTGAAGCGCGGGCGCTGCGCGAGGATCTCGGGCTGGCGGGCGAGATGATCGGGCGCAGTCCGGCGATGGAGCGCGTGCGCGAGATGATCGCGCGTGTGGCGCCCACCGACGCGCGCGTGCTGATCACCGGGGAATCCGGGACGGGCAAGGAGCTCGTGGCGTCGGCCATCCACTTCGGCAGCCCGCGAAAGGAGCGCCCGTTCGTGCGAGTGAACTGCGCGGCGATCCCGCGCGACCTGGTGGAAAGCGAGATGTTCGGCCACGAGAAGGGCGCGTTCACGGGCGCCACCGACCGGCGCATCGGCCGCTTCGAGCTCGCCCACACCGGCACGCTCTTTCTCGACGAGGTGGGCGACCTCGGCGCCGAGGCGCAGGCGAAGCTGCTGCGGGCGATCGAAGCGAAGGAGATCGAGCGGGTGGGCGGGGGCAAGCCGATCCGCGTGGACGTGCGCATCGTGAGCGCCACCAACCGCGACCTCACGCGCGCGGTGGCCGACGGCACGTTCCGCGACGACCTGCTGTTCCGGCTGAACGTCATTCCGATCGAGGTGCCGCCGCTCCGCGAGCGGCCGGACGACATTCCCGCGCTCGTATCGCATTTCTCGGTGCTGCATCGAGCGCGCACCGGGCGACAGCCGCCCCAGTGGACCCCGGTGGCGCTGTCGCTGCTGGCGCAATACCGATGGCCCGGGAACGTGCGCGAGCTGGCGAACATCGTGGAGCGTCTCGCGATCCTGCACGCCGGGGCCGACGTGGACGAGCGCGACGTGCGCGCCGTGCTGCCGATGGATGGTGGCGCGCGGCGCGCGGAAACGCCCCTGCCCGATCCCTCGCTGCTGGACGAGTCGCTGACCGACACCCTCGATGGCCACGAGCGGACGTTGATCGTCCGGGCACTCTCGGCGGCCGGCGGCAACGTGGCGGAAGCGTCGCGCCGGCTCCGGACCGACCGCGCGAACCTGTACCGACGCATGCGGCGCCTGGGCATTCCCGTCGGCGACGAATGATCCGTCCGCGGTTCCTTCCTCCGATTCTCGCTACGATGCGAACTCTCCTCATCGCGTTCGGGCTCGCGGCACTGCCCGCCCTCGCGCACGCGCAGGTGGGCGACACGGTGTCGGTGCGCACGCGCCTGCCGCGTGACGTGGCGCGCGAGGTTGCCGCGCTATTCAACGCCACCACGACGCTGCGCGCCACCGAGCAGACGGAGATTCCTGCCGGACGCGACGTGCCCGGCGACGTGGCGGTGCTGAACGGGCCGATCATCATCGCCGGACATGTGGCCGGGCGCGTGCTGGCGATCAACGCCGACGTGCTGCTGCGCAAGGGCGCCCGCATCGACGGCGACCTGCTCGTCGTGGGGGGCGAGGTGGAAGGGAGCGAAGGTGCGACGATCGGCGGGGAGGTGCGGGTCTACCATCCGCCGCTGCGGTACACGATGGATGGCGAGCGTCTCGTTGCGCAGCTCGAGGTGCCTTCGGGCGACGAGCAGTGGTGGCGGCGCTTCGAGCGCCTGGGGCGGGACAACGCCAATCGGCTGGAGATCGCGACGGCTGGCGTGTACAACCGGGTGGAAGGACTGCCGGTGCGCATCGGCCCGGTGCTGTACCGCGATCAGGGGTGGGGACACCTGCGCTTCTCGGCGACCGCCATCGTGCGCACGGGAAGCAGCTTCTCGTCCTCCACGCCCGACGTCGGCCACGTGGTCGCGAGCGAGCTCCGGGTGGGACGACAGTTCGGCGCCACGTTAGGTGGACGGCTGTACGATCAGGTGGACGGCGTGGAGACGTGGCAGCTCAGCAACGCGGAGGTCGGGCTCGCGTCGTTCCTCTTCCATCGCGACTACCGGGACTATTACGGCCGGCACGGCGGGCAGCTGTTCGCCGCGCTGCGCGCCACGGAGAACGCCGATCTCACGCTGTCGTACGGCGACGAGCGCTGGAGCTCGCGCGAGACGCGTGATCCACCGGTGCTGTTCGACAACGGACTCGACTGGCGCGACAACCCCGTGGTGGATGCGGGCCGCTTCCACGTCGCCAACCTGACGCTTCGCGTTGACACACGGAACGACACGTTCAATCCGTGGGCGGGCTGGTACCTGCTGGCGGATTACGAGCGCGGCACCGGCACGATCGACGCATCCGGGCCCGTGTCGTTCGGCGTGCGGGCGGCGCCGAGCGGCTCGACGCGATATCAGCGGGCGTTCTTCGACCTGCGCCGATACAATCGCATCAACCCGAGCTCCGCGCTCAACCTCCGCGTCGTCCTCGGTGGATGGTTGAGCGGCGATCCACTGCCACTCGAGCGCCGCCTGTCGATCGACGGGCCGGGGACGGTGCCGGGTTTCGACTTCCGGTCCGGCGGCGCGGACGACGTCGGCACCTGCGCCACGTCGAGCGCGCCCGCCGGGCGTCCGGCGCAGTGCGAGCGGATCGGGCTCGCGCAGCTCGAGTACCGGAGCGACCTGCGAGTCTCGTTCACCCAGGGCGCCGACGCCGATCGCCGCACGCGGTTCCGCGCCGACGGCGCGTGGATCTTCTTCGCCGACGCGGGGCGCGGCTGGCTCGTGAACGCGCCGGGCACCGCGTTGAACTTCGGCCGCCGCGACCTGCCGCCGCTGTCCACCTATCGCACCGACCTCGGCGCGGGACTCGATTTCGACCTGATCGGCGTGTACGCGGCGAAGGCGTTGTCGGTGCCGCGGGAGCCGCTGAACGTGTTCCTGCGCGTGCGTCACCGCTTCTAGATGGCGATGCGCCCC
>JBBQDE010000290.1:0-4449 GCA_038319425.1 Gemmatimonadales bacterium | reverse complement strand
ATCTTCGGACGGGGGTTCGGCATCGGCGCGGGATGGAGGCAACGACCGCGCGGTACGCCGAGCGGCCGCCTCGAAAGATGCCCATGCACGCGCGCAACTCCAAGGGGGAGGGCGCATGGACATTCCGCGACGCGCCACCTGCCCTGCTTCGCGCATCGACCGTCGCGCGATGTTCCGCTAGAGTGCCTTCTGGCCGCGCCCTCGTGCGGCAACCGGCCAGCTCGACACGACGGCGTCGGCTCGGATGCCATAGATCAAATCGTTGAGGTGCACGACGATGCAGACGTGATTGGGAACGATCCGCACTCGTTCTCCCACGAGGGGACGCCAATCCGACTTCTCGAGATCGAGCACCCCATGCTCCTCCGACATCCGCGCGACGACCACCTCGGGATGCTCGAGCACCTGGCCGAATCCTTCGCCCTCGGCGCCTCGCACGGGTTCGCGACCGAGCGCCTTGGTGCCGGCATCGATCACCGCCTGTCCGGGCACGGCCGTGGACACAACGGTCGCCAGAACGGTGAGGGCGCAATCGTCCCACTCGCACGCCCCGATGACGGCCGTGGTGCGGTCGTTGTAGACGTAGGTGCCCGGACGAAACTCCGTCACACCGGGGAGCTCGTGGGTGCGCCAGAGCGTGGGAGTGGACCCGCCACTCACGATGCGCGGCACGAGCCCCGCGGCACCGAAGCGGCTGAGCGCCTGCTCAAGCGCCGTCGCGAGCGCCCGAAGCTTCGCGTCCTGCTCGTCGATCGGCTCGCGCACGTGGCCAGGATAGAACGCGAGGCCGGCGAATTCGAGCGCCGGAGCGGCATCCACGCGCTTCGCGAGGGCGATTGCATCATCGATGACCGGGAGGCCCACCCGGTGCATGCCGAGGTCGAGCTCCACATACACGCCGACGGTGCGCTGCGCCGAGCGAGCCGCGTACGCCAGCTCGTCCACAGCCGGCACGGAATCCAGCGCGACCGTGAGCTGCACGTGCCGCGGCAGCTCCGCGAGGCGGCGGGCGCGAGGAGCGCCGACAGGTGGGTACGCCACGAGCAGGTCGTCGCACACCGAGGCCATGATCTCCGCCTCGAACGGCGTGGCGCACGTGAGGCCCCGAGCGCCGCGCGCGAGCTGCGCGGCGGCGATCATGGGCGACTTGTGGGTCTTGACGTGTGGCCGCAGCGCGAGCGCGTGCGCTGTCGCATACACCGACGCGGCATCGAGATTACGCTCCATGCGATCGAGGTCGACCACGACAGCCGGGGTCTCCAGCGTTTCGAGCGGTGCGGACGGGGCGCTCACCGGCATCGGCAATCGCGGCGAGGAGTAAGGTCTATGGACATGAGCCCAAGCTACGACGCGCCGGCACGCGCGCCAGACACGCGGCGAGCGGCCCCCGCGTGACGACCGACGTGGCCCGCGCGCGACGCCTCGTGCTCGCGCACGGGTGGAACGCGACCGCATACCAGATCCTCAATCCCGGCATCGCGCACTGGTTCTCGGCCGCCGGTGATGCGGTGGTCGGGTACGTGGAGCACGCCGGGATGCGAGTCGTCGCGGGCGCACCAGTCTGTCCGGGGCATCGACTGCTGGACGTCGTGGAGGAGTTCGGGCACGACGCCCGACACCGCGCGCTCCGAGTGTGCTACTTCGGGGCGGGCCAGCGGATGGAGCGGTCGCTGGCGCCGACGGATGCATGGAGCGCGGCGAGCCTAGGCGCGCAGCCGAGCTGGGATCCGGCCAACTGGCCCAGCCTGGTGCACCGCCGCAAGTCGCTGCGCGCGCAACTCCACCGGGCGCGGAACAAGGGCGTGGAGATCGGCGAACGCACCGGCCTCTCCGACGCCGACGGGATCGCGCTGCGCGAGTGCCTCGGGGAATGGCTCGACGGCCGAGGCCTGCCGGCCCTGCACTTCCTCGTCGAGCCCGAGACGCTCGGGCAGCTCGACGATCGACGCCTGTTCGTAGCGACCCGGGGCCGCAGCCTCGTCGGGTTTCTCGTCGCGTCGCCGGTGCCGGCCCGTCAGGGTTGGCTCATCGAGCAGATCATTCGCGGCCACGGGGCGCCAAACGGCACGTCCGAGCTGCTCGTGGATGCGGCGATGTACGCACTGGGCGCGAGTGGCGCGCGGTACGTGACGCTGGGCCTGTCACCCCTGTCGCGGCATTCGGAGTTCGATCGCCGGCGAATGCCCCGATGGCTGCGGCTCGTGCTGCGGCTGGTCCGTGCGCACGCTCGGCGATTCTACGACTTCGAGGGGCTCGACCGTTTCAAGTCGAAGTTCGAGCCGGACGCATGGGAAGACATCGTGGCGCTCGCCGACTCGCCTCGCTTTCCACCCCGAGCGCTGTGGGCAATCGCCTCGGCGTTCAGCCAGGGATCGCCGGTTGCACTGGTCGGGCGCGCATTGTTCCGCGCGGCACGGCAGGAGGTGAGATGGCTGGCACGTGGACGACGGCGCGCTTTACAGCGTTCCCGCCATCGCGCATGATTCCCGACCCTCCAGCCGGATCGTCGACATGCGTGGATCAGTCCGTGCGCTCGTGCTCATGGCCGCCCTTGCGTCCGTTCCACACCGGAGCGACGCGCAGTCGGCCGCGCCTCAGGCCCCTCCGCTGCGCGTGGCCGCGAGCAGCTTCGCGTCGGTGGAGGTGCACCTCAACTCGCGGAAGATCGACACGCAATGGTACGAGGAGGACGCCGGCCTCACCGGGCCGTCTCGCATCGCCATCACGTACGGACAGCCGCACGCGCGCGGCCGGCGGATCGACGGCGGCTTGATCCCGCGCGACACGGTGTGGCGCTTCGGGGCCAACACCGTGACCACGCTGCACAGCGACGTCGCCTTCACGCTGGACACCCTGCACCTGCGCCGCGGCGACTATGCGCTGTTCCTCCTGCGCACCGCGGCGGCGTGGCAGCTCATCGTCAATCGCGGCACCGGCGCGTGGGGCACCGAGTACAATCCGGCTGACGACGTGGGGCGCATCACGCTCGCCGCGCGAACGCGGGCCGAGCCTGAAGAGTCACTCACGATTTACCTGGTTCCCGATTCGCCGCGCCCCTCAAGCGGCTATGCTGATCTGCGCGGCCGGCTTCGCATCGTGGGGGGAGCCACCGAGCTCTCGACGGGGTGGACCATAGTGCGGTGAGTCACAACTCGGCGCGCGCGGCCTGAAATTCGCTCACGGCGGCTGACGTGGACCGAATCCCGTTTCTCGGTGCGCGCGCGGTGGATTGGCCGCACGTGCACATCGTTGTGAACCATTTCCCCGTCATCCTCGCGATGATGGGTGCGTTTGCCGTGTTGCTCGCCGTGGTACGCGGCCAGCGCGCCATCTGGCTCTACGGCTCGGTGTCGCTTGCCTGCGCGGCCCTCACCGTGATCCCGACGTATTTCACGGGGCAGCCGGCCGAACACGCGTTGAACCATCCCTGGTACGTGGCCCGCGGCGCCATCAACAGCCATGAAAGCGCGGCGAAGATCTCCGCCCTGCTCGTCCTCCTCGCGGGGCTCGTGGCCGTGTTCGCGTGGCGGCGGCTCGTGCGCTACCCGCGCGAGGTCCGGATGCCGGCCAGCCTTCGCACGGCGCTGGTGATCACGTCCCTCGCCGCCGCCACGGCCATCGGCTACGCATGGTGGCTCGGAGGCGCGATCGTGCACGACGCGCCGGTGCTCCAGGGTCCCGCACCGGCGGGCTACGCTCCTCTCGGTGCGGTGCCAGCAGCGGCGGCGCCGCCAGCGCTTGCGCCGATCGCGTCACCAGTCACGACGCCGGTCGATTCAGTCGCCCTGCCGGTGACGGCGAGTCCCGCCCCCGCCGCACCGCGGCCCTAACGCTGGCTGCGCGGTTCGGACGCGGCGCGGAGCGCGGCGGCGGCTGATCCCTTCTCGGCAAGCACGCGTGTCATGAACCGCTGCCCTTCGCCGATTCGCTCCACCTCGACGGCGATGGAATCGACCGCGTGATCGAGGCGCGTGAGGCGCTCCATCACGTCCTGCGGCAGCGCACTCACCGCCGCCGCACTGCGGCGCCAGATGCGCCGCGCGTACGCGAGGCTGATCGGCAGGATGGCGACGACGATGAACATGCCACCGATGACGAACGCGCCGTCGGGAGGTCCGTATTGCTCGGGCGGCTGGTCCTCGACCACGGCGCCAGGCACCCCCGCCGCCCTGGCGACCTCCGCGTCGGCCGCGGCGATCTGCTTGTCCACCGACGCGATGCGCGCGTCGAGCGTGGCGATGCGCGCCTCGATGCCACCCCGGTCCGCGCCGGTCACGGCGGGGTCCTGCAGCCGCTCCGACAGCCCGCGCCTCGTGTCCTGGAGATTCTCGAGCTGATCGCCGAGCTCCTTCCGCATCGCGACCTGCGCGCGATACACCGCAGTGGGACTCTCCCCAGCGCCGATGATCGTGATCCGCGGCGGGGTGGGTGGCTGGGGCGGTGCGGGCG
>JBBQDE010000289.1:0-4500 GCA_038319425.1 Gemmatimonadales bacterium | reverse complement strand
CGGCTGCGCGATCTCATCGTGCAGGGGCTGCTCGCCCCCGGCAGCCGCGTGGTGGAGACCGAGGTGGCGACGCGACTCGGCGTGAGCCGAACGCCGGTGCGCGAGGCGCTGCAGCGCCTGCAGCAGGAGGGGTTCGTCGTGGGTGCGCCGGGCGCGCAGCAGGCGCGGCTCACGGTGGCACCGCTCACGCGCGCCGACGTGCACGAACTGCTCAACATCGTCGGCGAGCTCGAGGGGCTCGGCGCACGGTGGGCCGCGGGAATGCCCTCGCCCGAGCGTCGCGCACTCACCAAGGAGCTCAAGGCGCTGAACGCCGAGTTTTACAAGACGGGGCGCACCTCGCCGATCGACCACGGACGGATGTACGAGGCCGACGAGCGGCTGCATCGCCAGATCGTGGTGGCCGGCGCCGGGCCGCGCCTCATCGCGCTGCACGACAGCGTGAAGCCGCAGGCCGAGCGCTACATCCGGATGTACATCAGCATGCTGACGAGCGACATCCGCGCGTCGGTGGCCGAGCACGATGCGATGATCGACGCGATCGACGCTGGTCTGGCGGACGAGGCGCAGGCGGCAGTGCAGACGAACTGGCGCCACGCGGCGGAGCGGATCGGGCGGGTGATCGAGGTGGCTGGCGAGCGGGGGAGTTGGTAGGCGCGACTTCGTCGCGCCTGCCAGCTCCCCTCCAAGTGCCACTGCAGTACACAGGTATACCGGTACCATGTATCTGGACCGGCGAACTGTCTCCAGCAAAGTGCCGACGCCTCTCTGCGGCGACCGCCACTGGCACCGCCCGCGCTGGTCCCGAACGTCTGACAAGCACGCACGGGCGCCGCAAACTGCGTACTGCAGTGGTAGTTCCCTAGAAGGAGGGCTTATTGCCCTCGAGCTCGTCCCTGAGCTTGATGAAGCTCTCATAGCGCGCGCGACTCACGTCGCCGCGAGTTACGGCCTCGCGCACCGCGCAGCCCGGCTCCACGCTGTGGCGGCAGTCGGCGAAGCGGCACTCGGTCAAGAACGGGCGCAGCTCGGGAAAGCACTGGTCGAGCTCCTCGGGCGCGAGCGCCCACATGCCGACCTCGCGCAGCCCCGGCGTGTCGGCGACGTAGCCGCCGTCGGCGCCGGGCAGCGGATGCAGGTAGCCGCCCACTGTCGTGTGCCGCCCCTTGTTCACCGACTCACTGATCTCGCCGACGCGCAGGTCGAGGCCGGCGAACATGGCGTTGAGGAGCGACGACTTGCCGACACCGGACGGACCGGTGAGCACACTCACCTGCCCGGCGAGCGCGGCGTGCAGCGGCTCGAGCCCCTCGCGCCGCTTCACGCTCGTGTAGTGCACGGTGTAGCCGGCGCGCTCGTAATCCTTCCAGCGTTCGCGCGCCGCGTCCGCACCGCCAACGAGCTCGATCTTGTTGATCACGATGCGAGCCGCGAGGTCATTGGCTTCCGCAATCACGAGGAAACGGTCGAGCATCCGCGGGTGCGGCTCGGGATTCGCGGCAGCGAACACCACCACCACCTGGTCGACGTTGGCGGCCACGATGCGCTCCCCCTGGCCGCCACCCGGCGCGCGACGCGCGAGACGCGAGCGGCGCGGCAGGATGAGCGCGATGGCCGTCGCGCCGCCGGAATCATCCTGCTCGAGCTCCACCCGGTCGCCGATGGTGAGCTTCAGCGTATCGGCCGCCGACGAGATCGTGTCGCGTCGCAGCGAGCCATCGGAGCGCTTGCCGGCGTTGGCCTTCTTCACGCGGCCGCGCAGCGACGCCTCGACGACGGTGCCGTCGTCGCGGCGCACGCGCCAGATGCCGCCCGTGCCGCTGAGCACCACGCCCACCTGCTCCGGTCGCGACGCCTCCGCGCCGGTCACGATTCGCCGCCCGGATCGCGCGCGTCTTTCGCGTCGTCGTCCTTCATCGCGTCCCACCAGCGGCGTGTCGGTGCGCCGCCGGCGCGTTCGGCGATGAGCGCGTGCAGCGCAGCGCGCACCTGGCCGAGCGAGAGCGCACCGACGATCGCGCGGGCATCGGCTTCGGTGTCCGCCTCGGCGAGGAAGTCGGTCTCGAGATGTCCAGTCGGCGAGGCGCCGCCCACCCGCGCCCACTGCACGAACAGCAGGTAGGCGCCCCACGGGCGCTCGGGCGCACCGGTGGGTGATGCGACGATCTCGACGCTGTACGAAAGGCCATCGCTGCCCTCGAATGCCGCGGGGCGTGCGTGCGCCGCGGCGTAGCCGCCGATGGTGTTGGCGTCGCCGAGCGAATGGTCCGCAGGAAGATGCTGGCCGGGCATGGCGATGGCGCTACTTGCGTCCGTGGAGCGCCTCGCGAATGACGTTGCCCGTGATGAAGGCAACGTTGGCCGGACGCTCGGCCAGGCGACGCATGAGATAGGGATACCACTGGGTGCCGAACGGCACGTAGCACCGGACGCGATACCCTTCCTGCACCAGGGTCTCCTGCAGGTCGCGACGCACGCCGTAGAGCATCTGGAACTCGAACCGGTCGGCGGCGATGCCCTGTTCCTTCGCCCACCGCTTCGCCTCGTTGATCATCGCCGGGTCGTGCGTGGCGATGCCCGGGTAGTTGCCCTTGAGCATCAGCTCGCGCATGCACTTGATGTACGTCGCGTCGACGTCCTTCTTGTCGGGATACGCGACCTTCGCGGGCTCCTTGTAGGCGCCCTTGCAGATGCGCACGCGCGCGCGGAGCGTGTTCATCTGCTCCACGTCGGCGAACGTCCGGTACAGGTAGCTCTGCAGCACGACGCCGACGTTGGCCTTGTACGCCGGGTACAGCCGCTCCTCGAACAGCTTCAGCGTGACCTCGGTGTACTCGCTCGACTCCATGTCGATGCGGACGAACGTCTGATACTGCTGCGCGCGGGCCAGGATGTCCTGCATGATGGCGACGCAGAGCTCGTGATCGATGTCGAGCCCCATGGCGGTGAGCTTCACCGAGACATTTGCGTCGAGCTTCGACTCGCGGATCCGCTCGAGGATCTGCAGGTACTGGTCGCGCGCCGCTCGGGCTTCGGGCTCCGTATGTACACTTTCGCCAAGCAGGTCGAGCGACGCGGTGATGCCCTTGGCGTTGAGCTCCTTCACGGCGGCGAGCGCTTCGGCAACCGTCTCCCCGGCGACGAACCGTCGGGCGAAATGCTTCGCGAGCCGGTTGTTGCGGACGAACCTGAAGACGCGCGGCTGATTGGAGAGGTACAGCAGGGTGTTGCGGATCATTGAGCCTCGAAACGACGACAGCCGGCGTGGGACCGGAGGAAGCGTGGGAATGTAATCTGGGCCGGAGGACGCGGTGAGGCGGCGACCACGGTCACGTTACCGCAGCCGAATGACGGTCGGCACATCCAGGATGCGCAGCCCGGGATACGGCTGACCGATGTGCAGTCGGTCGTCGAGCTGATTCCAGGTCGCGAAGCTGTCGTCGGACTCGGGATCGAGGAGATACATGGCGAGCGGCGCGAGCGGTCGGCCCGCGACCTGAACGAAGAGCATCCCCGCTCGCGGCACCTGGTTCTGGATCATGCTGGGGTCGGTGAGTTGCGGCCGTTCCGCCCGCCGCCAGCGTCCGACGAGCCGCACCTCGTTGTGCCCCTGGAAGGGGCGCGCTGATCGAACGCGGCACTCGCTCGTTGCGCTCGCTCCTGCGGGATGACGCTGGCCCCGACGCGCAGCCGGCCAGCGCGGCGCACAGCATCACGTGCCTGAATCGAATCACAGATTCTCGAGGAGGAAGCGCGTGAACGAGTTGAAGAGGTGCACCGACGTGTTGCCGCCCGAGATCGAGTGCGTGCGGTTCGGGTAGAGCAGCATGTAGAACGGCTTGCCGGCCGCCTCGAGCTTGTTGGCGTACTGGTAGGTGTTCTGCGGATGCACGTTGTCGTCGCCGGTGCCGTGGACGAGCAGCATGCGCGCCTTCACGCCGTTCACGTACGTCTGCGGCGCGCCGGCGCGGTAGCCGTCCGCATTCTCCGCCGGCGTCCCCATGTAGCGCTCGGTGTAGATCGTGTCGTACAGGCTCCAGTCCGTCACGGGGGCCACCACCAGCGCCGCCTTGAACAGGTCACCGCCGCGGCCGGCGCTGAGGGCGCTCATGAAGCCGCCGTAGCTCCAGCCCCAGATCCCGATGCGTCCCGCGTCGGCCCAGCGCTGGCGACCGATCCACTTGGCGGCGTCGATCTGGTCCTGCGATTCCTTCACGGCCAGGCGGTACTGGGTCGTCTTGCGGAAGTCTCGCCCGCGCCACGCCGAGCCGCGATTGTCCACGCACACCACGACGTAGCCCTGCTGCGCGAGGCTCTGGTGCCAGAGGTAGCGCGTGCCGCCCCACGCGTCGCTTACCTGCGGCGACGCGGGGCCGCCGTACACATACATGAGCACCGGATACTTCTTCGTGCTGTCGAAGTTCGCCGGTACGATGCGATAGCCGTCGAGCAGCGTGCCGTCGGGCATCGGGACCTTGATGAACTCGGGCCGGCGTGCGG
>JBBQDE010000288.1:0-4502 GCA_038319425.1 Gemmatimonadales bacterium | reverse complement strand
TGGACGCATAGGCGGTCGTGCCCAGCTCCACCGCCCGGCGCGCGAGAACGTCGGCGTCGATGATCGTGGCCCCGCGCTCGCTGAGGAGCTGCGCGACGGTCGACTTGCCGCTGCCGATGTTGCCCGTGAGACCGACGAGGAGCATGAGACTCAGGTGTGAGAAGTGGGGCGCTGGCAAGGTAGGGTCCGCCGGCGAGCGCGGCAAGCACGACCGTGACCGGCGTCACACGAGCCACGCTAGAGCAGCCGCACCTGGTCTTCGTCGCGCCGTGGCACCGAGTGGCAGCTGCGGCAGCGCGCCTCGTAGCTCTCGTCGCCGCCCACCATGATCGTCGGCGAATCGTAGCGCGCCGGCTGGCCATCGATGAGCCGCTGGTTGCGACTCGCCGGATTCCCGCACACCACGCAGATCGCGTGCAGCTTGTCCACCTGCTCGGCCACCGCCAGGAGCTGAGGCATCGGGCCGAACGGCTCGCCGCGGAAGTCGGTGTCCGTTCCCGCCAGGATCACGCGGCGACCACTCGCGGCGAGGGCGGTCACCAGATCCACGATGCCGCTCGGAAGGAACTGCGCCTCGTCGATCGCCACGACCTGGGTGTCGTGCAGCAGCGCCCGCGCGATCTGCTCGGGCGAGTCCACCGGCACCGCTTCCACCGTGCGCCCGTCGTGGCTCGACACGTGATAGAGCCCCGCGTATCGCTCGTCGAGGTGCGACTTGAATACCTGGACGCGCTTCCTTGCGATCAGCGCGCGGCGCACGCGACGGATGAGTTCTTCGCTCTTGCCGCTGAACATCACGCCGCACACCACCTCGATCCACCCGCCGGCGCCGGCGGGGTACATGTCCCCCATCATGCGTCGTCGCGGCGCGGACGGGGGCGGGTGGGCCGGCCGGTGCCGTCAGTGCCGCCGTCGCGATCGAACTTGCGCACGGCGTTGAACGGACGAGCGGGACGGTCGGGACGGTCTCCGCGCGGCGCCGCATGACCCGGCGGTCCGCTCCGCGGCCGGTCGCCGCGATCACCCTTGTCGTACGCCGGCCTGGCCGGCCGATCGCCCCGGTCGAACGGACGCGGGCGATCGCCACGATCAGGTCGGTCGCCGCGCGGCGGGCCGCTGCGCGCTGGCCGGTCGCCACGATCGCCGCGATCGAACGGGCGCGCGGGACGGTCGCCGCGCACCGGCGGTCCACTGCGCGCGGGACGGTCTTCCCGCGGGGTGTCGAGCCGCGCCTGCACCCGGCGCCCGCGGACGGCGCTGCCCGTGAGCTTGCCCACCACCAGCTCGGCCACCGACGAGGCCACCTCGACGATGGAATGCGTGTCGCGGACCTCGACCTTTCCCACCTGCGATCCGGGAATGCCGGCTTCGGTGGTGATGGCCGCGACGATCTCCGGCGCGCGGATGCCGTCCTTCTCGCCCAGGTTCAGGAAGAGACGCTGCATGGGCTGGGTCTGCGCGGCGGCGGCGGCCGGACGTGCCGGCCGCTGCTGCTCGAGCATCCGGAGCGCGGCAGCCGCGATCTCGATGCCGTCGAACTCGGCCAGCAGCGGCTCGAGCGCCAGCACCTCGCGCCGCACGTCGCCGGTCGAGAGCACGTCGCGCAGCGACGCGCGCAGCGCAGCGTCCTTGCCGCGCGCCCGCTCCGCCGCTTCCAGCAGCGCCACGGGGGTGACGGTGCCGCCGCCCAGCAGCCCGCGAAGGCTCGCGAGCTGTGACGGCTGCACCACCGCATAGATGCGCCGACCCGTGGAACCGACCAGCGCTCGCAGTTCGTCGCGCGAGGCAGGGAGCTCCACGAGCACGATCGGATCGGCGCTCGGCGCCTCGCTCTCGCCGTGCAGGCGCACCGCGTCGGCGGGATAGCCGAGGGCGCGCGACACGCGATGCGCATCGGCACGCGCCGGTTCGCTGCGCGCGTACAGCACGGCGCGCGGCAGATCGAGCGCGTCGAGCAGGCGGCGCAGCGTCATGAAGCGCGCGGAGCCAGCCGTGGCCACGTACTCGGCACTCAACGGCGCGCCGCCGGCGTCGGGCGCAGCTTCCACCTCGCGCCGGGCACGGCGCGCGTAGCGCTCGATCAGCGTTTCCAGTGCCGGCGTGACCTCGGCGGCGAGCACCACGCGCGCTCCTTCCTTGGGCAGCTCGCCGAGCAGCGTCTCGAGCGGCGCGGCGTCCGGCGTTTCGAGAATGGGATCGAGCCAGGCGAAGACGACGCCGCGGATGCTCTCCGGCTTGAGCGCGGAGCCCTGGAGCAGCGCGACGAGCTGGGAGGGAGCGCCAGCGACGACGTGCGCCGGCGACGCCCGGAGCAGGCGCGCGGCGCGCGGGCTGGACGTGGCGGCGACCACGTGAATGGCGCGGTCACCGGCGGCATGGACGATGGCGTCGGCCGCGGCGGCCGCACTCTCGGCATCCGCCGTGAGCAGCAGCAGCTGGGTCTCGGCGCGCGCGGGATCGATCCGGTCCACGAGCGTGGCGAGGACGCGCTCGGCGGCGGACCAGTCGAGCGGCATGACGTGCACCGCATTCTGCCCGCGGGTCACACCCGTTGGCTCCTTCGTATCGCTCTCCACGGAATCCCTCGCTCCGGTCCGGGTACGCGCGTGCGCACCGTCAAATTGTCAACGTGACTTCAAGCTAGCCCGGCGCGTCCCGGCCGGCCACCGATCGCCCCTGTCTCGGCAGCGGGGCGCCGGGTATATCTCTTCGCGCCCGGCGAAACGCGACGGGCTCGATCGCGCCGCGCCGCGGGCGAAGGGCGACGTCGCCTGTGACGACCGCCTCACATTTGGAAATCCGCCGAGCGAGGAGCGCCGTGAGCGTCGCCGTGCAACTGGAGCCGTCCGTGGGGTCGCTCCCCACCGTGGCGTATCGCTGGGATACGGATACCGACATCCTCACGGCGCGTCTGGACACGGCGTCGGAGGGCAACGGTCCGTCCGGCTCGCTCGAGCTCGAGGGCGCAGACGGCGCTTGGCTGATTCTCGATGTGGTGAAGGGACGGATCCTCGGCCTCGAGGTCGCCGTTTGGCCGGAGGTTCACAAGCGCTCCACCCTCGCGGCGCCTGCGTCGGCGGAAGATGCCTGCATCCTGGTACCTCGCGACGCGTCGCAGCCGGGCGCGATGCTGCTTGAGGTAGAGACGCCGCTCCTCGCCGAGTCGGACGACGCCGAGCGCCTGATCTACTTTCGGGTGGGGCTCAAGCGCCACGTCCGCACGGTGCGATGGGGACGCGACCTCCTGCTCGACCTCGACCCGCAGAGCCGCATCGCCGGCCTCTGGCTCCTCAACGTTCCCCCCTTTCCTCCCACCTGAGCCCCGCGCCGTGATCACGACGATCGTCCTCATCCGTGCCGAGCCCGCGTCCATACCGGCCACCGCACAGTTCCTGGCGGAAATCGACGGCGTGACCGACGTCTATTCGGTGAGCGGCGACTGGGATCTCGTCGCGATCGTGAAGGTGGCCGAATACGACCAGATCGCGAGAGTCGTGACGGAGAGCTTCCCGAAAGTGCCGGGGCTGCAGCGCACGCAGACGCTCACGGCGTTCCGCGCCTACTCGAAGAAGGATCTCCAACAAGCCTGGGATATTGGAGTTGAGTAGGTCATGGCGATGAGCTACCGGGAAGCGTGGAGGGAATCCACGTTGCGCGTTGCCTGTTTCCCGTTCGCCGTTTCGCGTTTCACGACGGAAACGCGGTGAAACGCCGAACGGTCAACGCGCTACGCTGAACGTGGATTCCCCTTCACTAGTTGGTAGCGCAGTTACTGCTTGGGAGCGTCGGCGCACCAGCTCGTGGCGCCGCGCGCGATTTCCGTCCAGCGGCCGCCAGTGAACTGCATGACGACGAGGTAGGTGTCGCCACCCGAGCGCCAGCCTTCAAGCACGATCTCGTCGACGCCGTCGCCCGTCAGGTCCGCGTGGTCGATCAGCCGACGGAATTCGGGGACGGAGTCCTTGGCCGTGTGCACGAACGTCGGTTCGTAGCGCCCCGCGGTGCCCACGTCCGCGAGCATGAACACATGGCGTGCACCGGGCCCGGAGCCACCGCCGCGCTCGGAGTAGGAACCGACCAGCGTGGGCTGGCTCGTGGCGCCGGTGTAAAACGCCGTCACGGTCTGCTCGAGATCGGCCCGTTCGCTGGCGGTGAGCCCTTCGCGGCCGGCGACGCGTCCCGTGACCTCGCGCGCGCTGTCGATCAGTGCCCTCGACACATCGGGATGGGCGGGAGGCGAGGGAAGTGGGTCACTCGTGCCCAGCAGCTCGAGCGTGACCACGTCGGTGGGTGCGGCGGCCAGCGTCGCGGCAGCCAGCGGGCGAAGGGCGCGACAGCCAGGGAGCTTGTAGAGCGGCTGGTCGCCGTCCCACATGCCCCGGCGTATCACCGCGTTGCCCAGCGCGCCGCCGTGGCGGTACACCGCCATCTGCGACCCGGTCTTGAAGTAGAGGCCGTCGAACTTGCGCCAGCCGTCGGCGTCGAGCGTGATCGGCGTGACG
>JBBQDE010000287.1:0-4517 GCA_038319425.1 Gemmatimonadales bacterium | reverse complement strand
CCCAGGTAGTGGGTGGCCGCCGCGACCAGCACGGCGAGCAGGGCCACGATACCGAGGACGATCGTCCACTGCTGGCGCCCGGTCATCGCAGTGCCGTCACGCCCGGTGCGCGCACTGGTCGCGCAGCGCGGAGATCTCGGCGCCAGGGTTCGCGGCGCCGAACACGGCATTGCCGGCGACGAAGGTGTCGGCGCCCGACCGCCAGCATTCCACGATCGTCTCGCGGTTGATCCCGCCATCCACCTCGAGCGTCGCCGTGCTGCCCGCGGCGTCGAGCAGCCGGCGTGCACGCGCGATCTTGTCGATGGAATGGCGGATGAACTTCTGCCCGCCGAAGCCGGGATTCACCGACATGATGAGCAGGAGGTCGAGTGCGTGAAGCACGTCCTCCACCGCCGAGAGCGGCGTGGACGGATTCAGCGCGACACCGGCGGTGGCGCCGAGCTCTCGAATGCGCGCGAGCTGACGATTCAGGTGCGGCGAGACTTCGGCATGGATCGTCAGCCCCGACGCGCCAGCCGCGACAAAGTCGTCGAAGTAGCGCTCCGGCTCCACGACCATGAGGTGGACGTCGAGCGGCAACGTGGTCCGCTTGCGCACGACCTCGATGACCTTCGCGCCGAAGGTGAGGTTCGGCACGATCCGGCCGTCCATCACGTCCACGTGAATCCATTCGGCGCCGGCCGCTTCCAGCATCTCGACTTCGTCGCCGAGTCGCGCGAAGTCGGCGCTGAGGATGGAGGGGGCGATGCGGACGCCGCTCACGGTGTCGGCTCCGGGCCGGCCACGCGCAGCTGCACCGTGGCGCCGGGCAGGATTGTCGCACCCGGCACCGGCGACTGACCAACGACGGTGCCCCCCGCGCCGGTCGCCACGGGATCCCACGTGACCTGCACGCCCTTCACGCCGATCTGGGTGAGGACGATCCGCGCGGCGCTCATCTCGCGCCCCATCAGGCTGGGCATCTGCGTGGAGGCTGCTTCAGGGCCGCGGCTCAGGATGAGCGAAATGGTGCTCGGCACGCTCACCTGTGCGCCGGCCGCCGGGCGCGTGCCGATGACCGTGCCGCGCGGCGCGCTGCCGTTCGCCTCGCCCGTATCGCCCACGTCGAAGCCGTCCTGCTCGAGCCGCACCTGCGCCTCGATGCGCGTCATCCCCGTGACGGTGGGCACGGTGGCGATGCGCTGCCCACCGCTCACGACGAGCGTGATCGGGTTGCCGATGCCCTCGCGCGTGCCGGGCGCCGGCGTCTGCTCGAGCACGGTCATCTTCGGCGCGGAGTTGCTGTAGCGCTGATCGCCCTTCTCGGCCTTGAACCCCGCCTGCGCCAGCCGCTGCTCCGCTTCGTCGAACATCAGGCCGGTCACGTTCGGCACCTTCACGTCGCGCGGCACCACGCCGGTGGGGAACACGACGAAGGCGACGATGAGCCACGCGAGCGTGAACCCCGCCACGATGCTCACGAGATACACCAGCGACGTGCGAACGCCCGAGCGCCAGCTCATGCGGCCGCCCCGAGCCGAGGACGGCGGAACCGCGCTGCGAAGGCGCCGTCGGTGCCATGGTCCTGCGGAAGCACGCGCAGCAGTCCCTCGTCGAGTACGGTGTCGGGCACCACGCCGCTCGGCGGCGCGTCGAGCGTCCACTCCGGATGCTCGGCCAGGAAGATCGCCACCTGCTCGTCGTTCTCCTCGAGCTCGAGCGAGCAGGTGCTGTAGATGAGCAGTCCGCCGGGACGCACGATCGACGCCGCCGCGCGCAGGATCGCGCGCTGGAGTGCCGGCAGCACGGCGAAGTCGCTCGCCTTCAACCGCCAGCGCGCATCGGGATGCCGGCGGAAGGTACCCGTGCCGGTGCACGGCACGTCCACGAGCACGGCGTCCACGTCGGACAAGGGCGGATGCAGCGCGTCGCCCACGAAGGGGATGATGTTCGGCACATCGAGCCGCTGCACGTTCTCGCGCACGCGCGCCAACCGGTTCTTTGACGCATCGCCGGCGAAGACGGTGCCCGCGGACCGCGCCAACTCCAGCGCCTTGCCGCCCGGTGCCGCGCACAGATCGGCGACCGTGGCGCCGGTCGGCACCGAGGCGTACCGCGTCACCAGCGTCGACGCCGGATCCTGGAGATGAAACAGTCCCTGCTTGAACGCGCCCAGCTCGGTCATGGAGCCGACGCCGCTGAGCAACACCAGACTGTCGGGGACGAGCGGTGCGTCGCCCGTCTGGACGCCGGCGGTCTCGAACATCGCCTCGAGCTGCTCGCGCACGACGTGATACGGGCGCGCGACGAGCGGCGCCTCGCCGTTGTTGGCGATCAACAGGCGCCGCGTGGGCGCCTCGCCCCAGCGCGCGAGCCAGCGCGCCACGAGCCAGCGCGGATGCGAGTGCTCCAGCGCCAGCGCGTCCGTCACGTCATCGGGCACGGCCACGGTGAGCGTCTCGCGCTCGCGATCGAGGCGGCGCAGCACCGCGTTGGCCAGCTTGCTCGCGCCGATGCCGTGCCGCCGCTTCACGATCTCCACGGTCTGTCCGATCGCCGCATACGGCGGCACGCTGCCCATGCTCAGCAGCTGGTACGCGCCGAGGCGGAGCAGGTCGATGACGTCCACGTCGAGGCGGGCGAGGCCGCCGCTCACGCGATCGGCGAGCATCGCGTCAAGCCGGCTCCGGCGCCGCAGCATGCCGTACACGAGCTCGCGGGTCCAGCGGCGATCGCGCGGGTCGAGCCGCGCCGTACGACGCTCGAAGCTGCTGTCGAGCAGGTCGCCACTCCGCAGATCGGCGCAGATCTCGGCCGCCGCGGTGCGCGCGTCGGTGACGGCGCCGCCAGCCGCGATGGTGGGGCGCCCGGCGCCTGTCACCGGCTGTGAGCCTGAGCCGCGACGCGCGGCGCGGCGCCGGCCGTCAGCGCGAAGGCGGAAATGTCATGCGGCTCCGGCGTCGTCATAGCAGGAAAGATAGTCGCTGGCGGCCCGTTCGGCATTCGGCGCGTCCCAGATCCCCCGAATCACCGCGACACCGTGAACGCCGGCCAGGCGGAGCGCGCGGCAGTGCGACGGGCGCACCCCGCCGATCGCGATCACCGGCACGTCGACCGCCGCAATGAGTGCCTCCACGAAGGCCATCCCGCGCCCCTCTTCGCCCGGATGCGCCGGCGACTCGAAGACATGGCCGGCCACCAGCCAGCTTGCGCCGTTCGCGGCGGCGTCCACTCCCTCCGGCACGCTGTGCACGCTGGCCCCGATCGCGAGCGCCGGCGCGACGCGTCGCGCATCCGCGACCGTGAGCGACCGGCTCGTGAGCTGGGCCGCGCATGCGCGCACAGCCAGCGCGACGTCCACGCGATCGTTCACCACGAGCCACGCGCCCGTCACCAACTGCGCCGCCGCGAGCGTCTCGCCAAGCGCCTGGAGCTGCGCGCCGGTGGCGCGGCCGGCGCGAAGGTGCAGCGCGCCGCGCGGTCCCAGCGCGCCCATCACGCCGCAGGCGAGGTCCACGAAGTCCTTCCGCGACACGATCTCGTCGGTGGTCACGGCGTGCACGAACGGCACCGCGGGCACGCCGGGAACCACGGGCGCGGTGTCGGGCATCCTACGCGAGGGCGGCGACGCCGGGATCGAAGCGGTCGCCGACGGCGATGCCCCGCCCGTTGGCCCACTCCTGCGGCGTGAGCCGCCGCTTCCCCGACGGCTGCACCACCGCCACGCGCACCGCGCCGCCACCGCAGGCCACCAGCATTCCCTCGGCCTCGATCGCGATCACCTCGCCCGGCTCGCGGCTGCTGCCGCGCGGCGCGATGCGCGCGCCGTACAGCTTCACCTCGGCGCCGCGCACCCGCCCCCACGCGCCGGGCTTCGGATCGTAGGCGCGGATATGACTGCCCACCTCGTGCGCGGAGCGCGTCCAGTCTACCTGCGCGGTGTCGCGCGTGAGCTTGGGCGCGTACGTCGCTCGCGTCTCGTCCTGCGGCTCCGGCTTCGCGAGGCCCAGCTCCAGCAGCGCGAGCGATTCGACCAGCGCACCGGCGCCCATCTCGCTCAGGCGAAGCGTCAGCTCGCCGGCCGTCTCGTCGGCGAGCACGGGCGTGCGCGCCTGGAGCACGATCGGTCCGGCGTCGAGCTTCGGCACCATCTGCATGATGGTCACCCCCGTCTCGCCCAGGCCGTCGCGGATGGCGGCCTGGATGGGCGCCGCGCCGCGCAGCGCCGGCAGCAGCGACGCGTGAATGTTGAGCGTGCCGAGCCTCGGCAAATCGATGACGGCCTTCGGCAGGATGTGGCCGTAGGCGACGACGACGCTCACGTCGGGCGCCAGCGCCGCGAGCTGCGCCATGAACGCCTCACCGCGCGGCTTCTCGGGCTGGAGAATGGGAATTCCTTCCGCGAGCGCGACGATCTTCACCGCCGAGGGCTCCACCTTCGAGCGCGAGCGGCCAACCGGCTTGTCGGGCTGCGTCACGACGCCGATCACGTCGAACCCTTCGCCCACCAGCGCGCGGAGCGCGGCGGTCGCGAA
>JBBQDE010000286.1:0-4522 GCA_038319425.1 Gemmatimonadales bacterium | reverse complement strand
CCGTCGAGGCCACCCGGCTCGCGAGGGAGGTGCGCGGCATCGGCCGGTACGTGCGAGCGCTCCTCCCGCGCTTCCTGGCGCAGCGGCCGGGCACGCGCATCACCCTCTATGTGAAGCCGCGCGATATGGGCCGGCTCACGGCCCAGTGCGGCGAGCGCGCGGTGACGAGCGGCGTCGTGGACGTGCGGCCGATCAAGGAGATGCCCGGATCGGCGGCCGACGTGTTCTGGTATCCGTGGAACGTGGCCGGGGCGACGCCGAAGCGCGGCGCGGTGGTCGTGACGATGCACGATGTGGCGCCGCTGGTGCTGCGCGATCCCCGGTTCTGGAAGTGGCGGAAGAACTGGCGGTGGCGATCGCGCTACCGCGCGACCGCGGCACGGGCGACCCTGCTCGTGGTGGACTCGAGCTTCACGGCCGACGAGGTGCACCGCGAGCTCGGCGTGCCGCGCAGCAGGATGCGCGTGGTCCTGCTGGCGGCCGACGACGCGTCCGTGCCGCCGGCGTCGGGCGACGACGCGATCCTCGCGGCGCTGGGCGTACAGCGGCCCTTCGTGCTCACGGTCGGCGCGGGTGACCGGCGCAAGAACGTCGCCCTGGTGGAGCGCGCGATGCCACAGGTGCTGGCCACCGTGCCGGCGCTCACCCTGGCACTCGCCGGCCCGCGTACTGACCGCCAGCGGGGGAACGCGCGACGGATGCCCTGGCTACGCACGCTTGGCTTCGTGAGCGAGGCGCAGCTCGTCGCGCTGTACCGCGCCGCGAGCTGCGTCGTGATGCCGTCGCGCTACGAAGGCTTCGGGCTTCCCGTGCTGGAGGCGATGCAGCTCGGCACGCCGGTGATCTGTGCGCGAACGTCGTCACTACCCGAAGTGGGGGGCGACGCGGTGCTCTGGGTCGATCCCGATGACGACGCCCAGCTCGCTGCAAGCATCGTGCAGGTGCTCACCGACGCGCGCACGAGAGAGCGGCTGACGGCGGCCGGCGAGTCGCAGGCGGCCCGGTTCACCTGGGACGACACCGCGCGCCGCACGCTCTCGGCGTTCGACGACGCGATCGCGACCGCGACGCGCGCACCGGCCTGACGAGCGCGCGCCGGCGCGCTCGTCGGCGTCGCCTATCGCGCGGCGAGGGCCTCGGCGGAGTCCACCACCCGGCCGTCGAACAGCGCGACCTCACGATCGGCATGCTGCGCGTAGCGCGAATCGTGGGTCACCATGCAGACGGTGCTTTCGTGCTGGTTCAGCTCGCGGAGCAGCTCCATCACCGCCTCGCCGTTCTTCGAATCCAGGTTCCCCGTCGGCTCGTCGGCCAGGAGGATGGCCGGGTCGCCCGCCACGGCGCGCGCCACGGCCACGCGCTGCTGCTGGCCGCCGCTCAGCTGCGCCGGAAAGTGGTGGTACACGCCGTTGATCGCCGCTTCGGCCGACTCGCGCGACATGCCAGGCGCCAGCCGGCCGAACAGGTAGACCCAGTAGTTGCGCCGCTCCTCGAACTTCGTGAACCGCTGCACCTCGCCGCGCATGGACAGCGGCACATACACGAGCGGGCGAGCGCCGGCGGTGGTGCCCTCGAATCCCGCCGGCGCAACGCCGACGATGGTGAACGACCTGCCGTTCACCATGATGGGCTGTCCCACGGCCCGCGGATCACCGCCGTACTTGTCCTGCCAGAAGTGGTGCGAGAGAACGGCGACGAAGTTGGCGCCGATCACCTTGTCGTCGTCGGGGGAGAGCAGGCGTCCCGCGGCTGCGCCGAGGCCGAGCACGGGGAAGTACGAGCCGCTCACCATCGCGCCCTCGCCCGTCATGGGCTCGTTGCGCACGCTCAGGGAGACGCCGATGATGCGATGTCCCGCAAGGCCGGAGAGGGGCGTCTTCGCCCGCTCCAGATCGCGGAACATGGCATAGCTGAACACCTCTTCGCAGCTCCCCGACTGGTTGCAGGAGTCGGAGCCGGGCATGGGGCCCGGCGCGGAGAGGTTCACCAGCTGGCTCGGCTCCCGCACCGGCAGGGGATGCCACAGCAGCTGATCGAACATCGAGAAGATCGCGGCGTTGGCGCCGATGCCGAGGGCGAGCGACAGGACGGCGATCGCCGTGACGAACGGCGTCTTGAGCAGCATCCGCGCGGCGAGCGTGATGTTTCGCATCGAGAGACCTGAGCGGGACGGAGTGACCTCTGGGATTCCCACTTGGACAATCCCGGCAGGCCGATGGTTCGACAGCCTTCCGGTACGGTCGTTGGGTGGGGGGAGTTTCACTGCGTCGCCCCCGACGGCGAAGCACGTCGGGGCTCACGGTCCCTGGGCGGAGCGCGATGCCGCCGTTCTACCGGGTGCGCGCGCTCACTGCGACCGCAGCGCGATGCCGCGCCAGCGCACGTTGGCCATCGGGTCGTCGAGCGGCAACAGCACGTAGCGGTCGCCCGCGCGCGTGCGCGCCACGTAGTACTCCTGTCGCACCGCTGGCTCCACGCGGCGGGATGCTCCCCATTCGAGCATGTCGACCTCGAGCGCATCCGATCTCCCTTCCACCTTGAAGGGATCGCCTATCCGCGGTGCCGCCATCTCTCCTCTCCTCGCTTCCGGTTCGCGTGCAGGAAGGCCGGCCATCGGGATGTCCCCTCGGCGGCGGTGCGGTTCAAACCGGTGCATCCAGATCCTGGCGGCACTGCGGCTGGCAACTGTACCCGCACCCGGGCGCCAGGGTCCGTGTGATAATTGTCACAGGCCCGCGAAGACGGTGGGACTTGACCAATCACCTTTTCTTGATACGTTCAATCCATGTCATCCGCCGTCGCCTCGCCCCTCGCGCGCTCCGCCGAGCTCTTTCACGCCCTGTCCGACGAAGCGCGGCTGCAGATCGTGGATATCCTGCTCGACGGTGAGCACTGCGTGTGCGACCTGATGACGCACATCGATGCCGGGCAATCCCGGCTCTCGTATCACCTCAAGGTGTTGAAGGACGCCGGCCTCGTCTCGGATCGCCGCGAAGGGCGCTGGTCGTACTACACGTTGAAGCGCGATGCCTTCGTCGAGGCCGAGGAGCTGCTGGCCGGGCTGCGGCCGCGAGCCGGCCGCGCCAGCAAGCCCCGTTGCTGCTGACCGGCGTCGTTCCTTTTGTCCTATCCATCAACTTTTCCCGCTAGATCGAGGAGACCCATCATGAGCACCCCGGAGACCACGAGCACCGACGGGATGGCCGCGCTGCGCACCACCGTGCGGGAGCGCTACGGCGACGCGGCGCGTCGCGTCGCGGACGGTGCGGGCGCCGCGTCGTGCTGCGGGCCGGCCACCGGGTCCAGTGGCTGCTGCGGCAGCAGCACGGAGAGCTGGGATCCCATCACGGCGAACCTGTACGATGAGGGGCAGGCCGCTGGGGTGCCGCCCGAGGCGCTGCTGGCGTCGCTCGGGTGCGGCAACCCCACCGCGCTCGCCGACCTGCGGGAGGGCGAGACCGTGCTCGACCTCG
Source organism: Gemmatimonadales bacterium (assembly GCA_038319425.1). Lineage (GTDB taxonomy): Bacteria > Gemmatimonadota > Gemmatimonadetes > Gemmatimonadales > Gemmatimonadaceae > AG11. The sequence continues at coordinate 1,049 of JBBQDE010000286.1, read as the reverse complement.
GCTCGGGCGGCGGGATCGACGTGCTGCTCTCGGCCAAGCGGGTCGGACCGACTGGAAAGGCCTACGGCCTCGACATGACGGACGAGATGCTCGCCCTGGCCAACGAGAACAAGGCGCGCGCGGGCGCCACCAACGTGGAGTTCCTGCGCGGACACATCGAGGAGATCCCGCTTCCCAGCAACACGGTGGACGTCGTGATCTCGAACTGCGTAATCAATCTCTCCGGCGACAAGCGGAAGACTCTTGCCGAGGCGTTCCGGGTGTTGAAGCCGGGCGGCCGCTTTGCCGTGTCCGACGTGGTGGTGCGCGGCGCGGCGCCCGAGGCGGTGCGTCGCAGCATGGAGCTGTGGGTGGGTTGCGTGGCTGGCGCGCTGGAGGAACAGGAGTTCCTTGGATTGCTGCGCGAGGTGGGGTTCGAGAATGCGTCCATCGAGCCGACACGCATCTATCGGGCGGAGGACGCCGCGGCGTTCCTCACCAACACGGGACTCGACGTCGAGCAGTTCTCGCGCGACATCGACGGGAAGTTCATGGGCGCCTTCGTGCGGGCCACCAAGCCCGGCGCCACCAGGAAGCTGATGCCGCTCGCGGCGGCCGTCGCGGCAAGCGGCGACGCGTGCTGCGCGCCGGGCTGCTGCTCCTGATACTTCAACACCGCTCGGACTCACGGGAGGAACGACGATGAATTCGATGCGCGAGACATTCCCGACGATCCGTCTCGCCACCAGCGCGGACGCGGTGGCGGTGGAGGCCCTGCTCACGTCGTCGCACCTGCCGCTCGACGGAGTGCGCGACGCATTGCCGTGCTTCGTCGTCGCCGAGGATGCCGGCCGACTGGTGGGCGTCGCCGGGATCGAGGCGTGCGGTGTGACCGGCGAGCACGCGCTGCTGCGATCGGTGGCGGTGAATCCGGCGTGGCGCAGCCGAGGCCTGGGGCGCGCGCTCGTGGCGCGAGCCATTTCGCTGGCCGAAGAGCGCGGCGCGAAGGCGCTGTATCTGCTCACGACCACGGCCGAGAGCTACTTCCCCAGCTTCGGCTTCGCGCGGAC
>JBBQDE010000285.1:0-4523 GCA_038319425.1 Gemmatimonadales bacterium | reverse complement strand
CATCGCACAATGACGCGGATCGGCTAGCGATTCCCGAGCAGGCGCTCCGCGATGCGCTCGGCGATCGTGCGCGCATCCACCTCGTCGCTCGACGTCAGGATGATGATCGTCGCCCGCTGCTCGGGAAAGCGCGCGAACGCGCCGCGCCGCCCGTCGGGCGTGCTGTACGCGGCGAGACGCGGCATCCCTCGCAGCGAATCCGCGCGCCAGCCGCGCGTCACGTCGAGCGGCGTCCCGTCGGTCGCCGCACTGGGAGCGCCGGTGCTGTCGCGGGAGAACGTCCGTGGCCACTGAACGCCGAGCGCCCATCGATAGAGCTCGTCCACGTTCGACTGGATACGCCCGCCCGAGTCCACGATCGTCTTGTTGATCCCGACTGGCGCGAACAACCGGCGTGCGACGAACTGCGGGTAGCTCGTTCCCGTCGGGGCCGTGAGCTGCGCGGCTATCGAACGGAAGACGACCGCGATGTCACCGATGGGGAAGTTCGGCAGCGTGGTCGTGGGGATGTACTTCGGGTGCACCGGAACGCCGTACGACTTGTCCACCAGCACGTCGCCGTCCCGGGCGACGAGCACCGTGGCCATCGGTTCGCCGGGGTGGCCCATGCGGTGGAACAGCGAGTCGACGAATGCGACGCTGATCGTCTTCCCTTCGATCGCGCGACGAATGACGCGGCGCGCGCCCAGATCGTAGCGGTCGCCCGGCCGCAGCGTGAGGAACGGCACCCCGGAGTCGTTGGGGTCGCGCCCGCCGTACACGAATGCCTTGTTGCGTCCCATGATCTCGGCGGTGTCGCCGCGAACTACCCACGCCGTGCCCTCGTCCTCACTCATGCCGAGCAGGTCGGGACGCCGCGGCATGAGGGAGTCGGCCAGGTCGCGCAGCCGCTCCCGCGCCACCACGTGCTGGTCGATCGCCGCATCGCGCAGGAAGCCGAACCCCGTCTCGTAGCCAGGCGCCATGATCGTCGCGTTGCCGGCGCGCGCGCCGCGGAGCATGTAGCTCGACAGGATGGACGCGCCGGCCGATGACCCGCCTACCACGCCGCCCCGCGCGAGCACGTCGTGGAACGCGCGCTCCGTCCTGGTGCCCGAATACGAGTCCACGAGGTGCCACTGCCGGCCCCCCTCGAACCACACGCCGCGGGCGCGGGCGATCGGCTCGGCGAACCCGTCGGTGTCGGCCACCTTGCGGTCGATCGTGTGCAGCACGACCACGTTGCGTGCTCCTGCGGCCCGGAGGGCGCGCGTACCACGCCAGTCAGCGGGATAGGTCGAATCCCCGCCCGCCGTCGGCACGTCGATGATCAGCGCGTCCGGACCGCCCGCGAGCTCGATGAACTTCGCGTACAGCTCCGGTCCCTGCGCGCCGCCGCCCACGACCATCACCGCGCCGCGTGGAGGGCCGACCCGCGGAACGGCGTGCGCGATCTGCGCGAGCATCGGGTGCGCGAGGCCGATCGCGAGTGCGGCGGTGATGGCGAGCGAACGGGTCATCGTGTGAGATCCGGTGGATGTCGGGACGATCGTGACGAGCGGCATAAGGCAGACGCGCGGGCCGGGAGAATCGCTGGAGGTTAGACTAGCGCCCATGCGCATCGACGCTCGCAACGTGCTCGTGTTCGCGCTCGGCCTTGGCGTCCTGCTGGCGCTGAACGCACTGGGAGACTGGCTGGTGCGCGTGTCGGGCGCTACGGTGCCCGGCAGCGTGGTGGGCATGCTGTTGCTCGCGGTGCTCATCGAGACGCGGATCCTCCCGCTGGCAGCCGTGCGCGGCGAGCTCCTCGCCATCGCCGCAGCGGGCGTCGCGAGCCTCGTCGCCGTGCTCGTCGTCGTCGGACTCGTCGTGCAACGCCTTGAGCGCGCGGAATGACCCTCGCGCTCCGGCTCGCCGTCACGATCGTCCTGTATCTCGCATCGCGCCGACTGTACGAACGCACGCGTGTGGCGGTGCTCAGCCCGGCGCTCGTCTGCATCGCAGCGATCATCGCGCTGCTGGTTCTCACGCGCACGCCGTATCCGGAATATCAGCGCGCGGGCCGTCTCATCGGCTTTTGGCTGGGGCCGCCGGTGGTGGCGCTCGGCGTGCCGCTCGCGCTGCAGCTGGGGGCCGTGCGCCGCAATGCCGCTGCCATCGCGCTCGGCCTTCTCGCCGGCGCGCTGGTGGGCATCGCCGTGGCCGTCGGCGTGGCCACGCTGCTCGGCGCCACCCCGATCGTCGTGCGCTCGCTCGCGCCTCGCGCCGCGACGACGCCGATCGCCGTCGCCGTCACGGCCCGCCTCGGCGGCATCCCCGCGCTCTCCGCCGTCGTGTCCATCGTCAGCGGCGCCCTCGGCGGCTTCATCGGCATCGGCATCCTGCGCGCCGTTGGCGTGCAGTCGCGCCTCGCCACCGGCCTCGCGCTGGGCGCCGCCGCGCACGGACTCGGCACCGCCCGCGCCGCCGGCGAAGGCGACGTCGAGGGCGCATCGGCCGGGATGGCGATGGGAGTGGTCGGCGTACTCACGGCGCTTCTGGCGCCATTCGTCTTGTCCTTGTTCGTCTGAGCCACGGCCACTCTATCGGGAAGGGGAATCCACGTTCAGCGTTGCCCGTCACCGACCTATACGGGAAGTAACTGCGTCACCACCTGCAGCAGCGCCGAAGGTAGTTGCTTCGGCTCGCGCAGGATCCGGTAGCCGCTCGCTCCGAAGAGCTGCGGGAGGTACTCGTGCTCCTCGCGATCCACCGTCAGGCAGAACGGGTGCACCCCGCACGCGCGGGCCTCGAGCACGGCGCGGCGCGAATCGCCCACGGCGTACGGGCCCTGATAACCGCCAACGTCGTTCGGCTGTCCATCGGAGAGCAACAGCAGCAGCCGTCGCTCGGCCCGCTGTGCGTTGAGGAGCGCCGTGGCATGGCGCAGCGCCGCACCAAGGCGCGTGTTGCGCGACGCGACGAGCGCGGACACGCGCCGCCGAACCGCGACCGGGTCGTGATCGGCGAAGCTCTTCACCGTGTCCACCTGCACGTCGTGCCGTCCGCTGCCCGAGAACGCGAGCACGGCGTACGGATCGCCCAGCTCGTCGAGTGCCTCGCTCGCGAGCAGGAGCGTCATGCGCTCGACGTCGAGCACCGTGCGCCCGTCCGCGACCGGCGCCTTGGTGGATCCGCTCACGTCCACCAGCAGCATGATCGCGAGGGTGCGTCGCGCCGGCCGGGTCAGGCGATACAGCCGCTCGCTCGGCACTCGACCGCGCCGCATCTCGACGAGCGTGGCCACGCATTCATCCAGGTCGAGCTCGTCGCCCACGCGTTGAGCGCGGAGCCGCGTGCGATGCGCGCGCAGCGGCGCGAAGCGGGCGCGAATCTGCCGCACCAGCGGCGCGTGCGCACGCAGAACCTCGGCCGCCCAGCCGTCGTCCGTCTCCCGTGCAACGCTCGCGCGAACCGTCACCTCGTCCGGCCGGTAGCGCGAGGCGTACTCGTCCCACTCACGGTAGACGATGCCTCCAGGAGCGGCGCGCCAATCTTCCGCCTGGCCCGCGCGCGCTGAGGCGCTGCCACCGTTCGCGGTGTCGGGCGCCGCGCCGTCCTCGGCCGATCCCGGTGCCGCGGTGCTCGCACCCGTGCCGGCGCTGGTAGGCGCCCCCTCGGTCTTCCCATCCTTCCGTTCGTCGGACTGCTGCCCTTTCGAGCTCACGCGCGCCGCCGAGGCGGTGCGGTTGTCGCCGAACAGCGTCGTCTGGTTCGCTTGCGTTGGCAGCTGTCCGAATCGCGACGCCGCATTGACGCCCCATAGTCGCACCGCTCGCACGCCGGCATAGTGCGCCGACGCCGGCACCCGCATGCGCAGTCGGGCCGCTTCGTCGCGCGCCCACGCGCGCGACTCTTCCGGCGTCGCGGTGCGGACCGCGCTGCCGTCAGTGCCATCGGGAGCCTGCGCGAGCAGCGACTGCAGCAGCAGCTCCACGTCACGTTCGGCCGGCGGCACTCGATGAACGGGCAGGCGCGCGGACAGCTCCTTCTGTCGCATGGCCGTGAGCGCGCCCACCAGGCCGGGTGCGCGTTCAGCGATCACGTGATCGATCGCTGCGCCCTCGGCGAACAGGTACAGGTCGCGCACCAGCACATCGGCGGGCAGCGGATCGGCGTCGGTGCCGCGCGCGATCCGCTCGGCCTGCTCGATCGCGAGCAACCGGTATTGCTCCGTCGCCTGCGGTACGCCGATTCGCGCGTCGAGAAACGCGGGAAGCGTGATGTCGTACGGGCTGGCGGCGAAGTCGTGGGTGTGCGGCGCGACCGGTCCTACGCTCAATGGCCGGCCGTACATCGCCGCGAGCAGCAGCTCCAGCCGCCGCCTCACGGTCGCAAGCGCAACCGTCGGTGGGATCCGCGACGCGCGCCAGGTGATGATCGGCGCGAGGGTCCGCCGAGTGGATCCGATGGCGCGGTTGCGCAGCAGCCGAAAGAGGTGCATGCGTCGCGTGCCGGCGGTCAGAGCGTCTGGGCGACGAGATCGTCGATCGCCGCGAGCAGAT
>JBBQDE010000284.1:0-4561 GCA_038319425.1 Gemmatimonadales bacterium | reverse complement strand
GACAGGCGCGGCGCTGGATCTTGCCGCTCGACGTGCGCGGGATCGTGTTCTGGCGAATCAGCACGATCTCGTCCGGCACCACGCCGATCGTCGCCGCCAGCTCGGTGCGGATCGCCTGGAAAAGCGCGCTGTCGGTGTCCGGCTTGTGCTGCCGCGTCACTTCCGCCACCAGCACGAGTCGCTCACGCGCCTCGCCGGCCACGCCGAACGCGGCCGTGAACCCGGCGCGGAGATGCGAATGGCTCCGCTCCGCGGCGACCTCGATGTCGTGCGGGGAGTAGTTGCGCCCGTCGATGATGACGAGGTCCTTCAGGCGCCCCGTGACGATGAGCTGGCGCTGCTCGAACACGCCGAGGTCGCCCGTCCGAAGGAACGCGCGATCGGAGCCGGCGAGCCGGGCCTGGAACGTTGCGGCACTCGCGTCCGGGCGGCCCCAGTAGCCGGCCGCGACGCTCGCGCCCGCGACCCAGATCTCTCCGACCTGCCCGTCGACGCATCTGGCCCCCGTGTCGGGATCCACGATCGCGACCACCTGCTCCGCCACCGGCTCGCCCGACGCCACGAGGGCGAGCGAGCTCGTGCCCCGCTCCTCGGGCGCGCGCAGCTCGCCGGACTCGAGGCTCCGGCGATCGGCGACCACGAGCAGCGGCGCGCGCTCCGCCGGCCCCCCGGACACAAGCAGCGTTCCTTCGGCCAGGCCGTAGCATGGCAGAATCACATCGCGACGCAGCCCGCTCTTCGCGAACGCCTCCGAGAATCGCGCGATCGTGTCGGCGCGGATCGGCTCGGCGCCGTTGAACGAGGTGCGCCAGTGCGAGAGGTCCAGCGTCGCGCGTTCGGCCTCGCCAATGCGCTCCACACAGAGATCGTACGCGAAGTTGGGCGCCCCGCTCGTCGTCGCCCCGTAACGCGACATCGCCTCGAGCCAGCGGAGGGGGCGCTGCAGGAAGGTTGCCGGTGCCATCAGGGCGGCGGAGAGGCCGGCGTAGATGGGCTGGAGGATCCCGCCGATCAACCCCATGTCGTGGAACGGGGGCAGCCAGAAGACCCCGTTGTCGAGCGGCCGATGCTCCGACACCCGGTGGATGACCGCCGAGTTGTGCAGCAGGTTGGAGTGGGCGAGCATCACGCCGCGCGGGTCGCCGGTCGAGCCAGACGTGTACTGCAGCATCGCGAGCGACGGCCCCGTCACCGACGGGGGGCGCCACCCTGCGGCGTCACCGTCCGTCAATCGACCGGCATCGAGCCAGGTGAGCCCGCTCAGCTCGGGCGAGAGCGCCAGCCAGCCGTCGAGCCGCGCCATGAACGCGTCCGACACGAGCGCGATGCGCGCCCCGCAGTCCGCGACGATGCGAGCCACGCGCGGGTCGGCGCGGCGCGGGTTCGGCGGATACGCCGGCACCGCCACCACGCCGGCGTACAGGCAACCGAAGAACGCGCACACGTACTCGAGGCCGGGCGGTACCAGCAGCACGAGACGATCGCCGGGAACGACATGCTCGGCGAGGTGCGTGGCGATGGCGCGCGCACGGCGCTGGAGCGTGGCGAAGGTGAGGACGTCTTCCTCGCGTCCATCGCTGTTGATGAAGCGGAAGACGACGTGCGACGGCTGCGTGGCCGCTCGGTATTCGAGCAGGTCCACCAGCGTCTGCACGCCCGCGGCGCGAGCATCGTCCGGCAACAGCTCACGTGCGGTCACGCCTGCGGTTCCTCCAGCGGTCGCTCGGTGGGGTCGGGCTTCGGCGGGCGGAGCCACCCTGCGTCGACGTACCAATTATACGTCTCGCGTAGCCCCAACTGCAGGGGGATTGCGGGATTCCATCCCAGATCGGCGCGCGCTGGTGACGCATCGCACAACCACCAGCGCTGACGCGCCAGCGCAGCCTTGTTGCGGCTGAGCAAGGTGGAGCGGCCCGTCAGTGTGCTCAACAGGTCACCGGCATGCGCCGCCACGCGAACCGCGGAGCGCGGCACCTGCACCTGGATCGGCCGGGATCCCGCCGCCGCGGACACTTCGTCGTAGAGCTGGCCCCACGTGAGCGTGTCCGACGCCACGAAGTAGGTCCGGCCCGCCGCCGCGGGCTGCTCGGCCGCCCGAATGAGCGCGTCCACCAGATCGGTGACGTGTACCACCGAGAACGAGTGGTCGCGCGGTACGGCGTGAAGGGCGACCCGACCGCTGGCCTGCTTGAAGGCGGCCAGGAAATCCCGATCGCGCGGCCCGTACACGGCCGCCGGACGGATGATCGTGATCGGCAGCTCGTCGCGATAGCGCGCCACCGCCTGCTCCGCCTGCAACTTGCTGCGGCCGTATGCCTCCACCGGCACCGGCCGGTCCGTCTCGCGGAGCGGGGCGTCGGGCGACGCTGCCGGTCCCGCCGCGGCCTGCGAGGACACCAGCACGACGCGCGGACGCCGGCCCGGGCGTGCGGCGAGTGCGGCGAGCAGGTTCGCCGTGGGGAACACGTTGCCAGCGCGAAAGTGCGCCAGCGTGCGCCCGCGCGTCACGCCGGCCAGGTGAAAGACGTGCGTCGCTCCTTCCCAGGCCCGCGATTCGCGGACCGAGCGGTCGTCGAGCAGATCCGCCTCGAAGTGCTCGATGCGGTCGTCCCGCACGGCCCGCCGCGTCTCGGGCCGGACGAGGGCGCGCACGGTGTCCCCGCGCGCGAGCAGGGCATTCACGAGATGCGAGCCGATGAAGCCGGTCGAGCCGGTGACGACAGCGATCATCACTGAAATCTGACCGGTGCCCGCGCTGACGCACAGGGTGGCGGCCACGCCGCGATTGGAAAGTCGCCGCTCGTGGCGTAGCTTTGTCGAGCCTCGCCGCACGTGGCGGGGCACTGCGGGCCCTTAGCTCAGGTGGTTAGAGCAGCGGACTCATAATCTGACGGTCGCTGGTTCGAATCCAGCAGGGCCCACCTCCTCCGCCGTGTGTCGCCGTGTCCCGCGTCTGCATCACCGTCGACTTCGAGCCCGACTGTCCGCCGTACCTCAGCTCGACGTTTCGCGGCATCGACGAGGGCGCACCGGCTCTGCTCGCGCTGTTCGCCGACCTGGGCGTGCATGCCACGTACTTCACCACGGGCCAGGTCGCCGACCGCTTTCCCGGCGCGGTGCGCGCCCTGGTGCGGGATGGGCACGAGCTCGGATGCCACGGCGTGTCGCACACGGCGTTCGACACACTCGAGGAGCCGGCGGCGCGCCACGAGATCACCGAGTCGGCGCGACTCCTCCGCACCTTCGCCCCCGTCACGTCGTTTCGCGCTCCGTACCTGCGCTTTCCCGAGCCCTACGTGCGCCTGCTGGAGGACGCGCAGTTCACGCTCGATTCGTCGCTGGCCAAATACAAGTGGTCGTATCACGCGCCACGGCTCCCGACGCCGCTCACCCGCATTCCGGCGTCGATGACGTCGTCGGTGCTGCGCCTGCCGGCGGTGGTGCGAAATCCGTGGCTGCTGGCGCTCAGCGATCCCGTCGTGCTGTTCGTGCATCCCTGGGAATTCGTCGATCTCACCCATGAAGACCTGCGCTACGACTGCCGCTTCCGCACCGGCGCCCCGGCACTCCGCTGCCTGCGCCAGGTCATCACCATGTTCCAGCGTCGCGGTGACCGGTTCCTGACGATGCGCGAGCTCGACCCGGCGACGGCCGCGGCGTGAAGACGCTCGCCGACGCCGGACGATCGGTGGCGCGCTTCGCGGCGCTCATCGTCGTCACCGGTCTCGTCGCCCTTGCCGCGCGCCGTCTCAGCCTCGGGCGCGTCGTCTCCGAGCTCGCGGTCGCCCATCCACTCTGGATCGCCCTCGCGCTCGTTTCGTACGCCTCGATCCTCCCGCTGTGGGCACTGCAATGGCGCCTGCTCGTCCCCGATCAACGCCGCCCGCCACTGTCCACGATGCTCGCGGTGATCGCGATGACGTCCACCGTGTTGAACACGACGCCGCTACTCGTCGGCGAGGCGGCGGGAGTGTTCCTGCTCGTCACCGAAGGAGCGCTGACGCGCGCCGCCGCGCTGTCCGTCCTCGCGATGGACCAGCTCTTCGTTGGCATCGCGAAGCTGTGCCTGCTCGCGGCGGCCGCCGCGACCGTGGACCTGCCGGCGTGGATGCAGCGCGGAGCGGCGGCGCTCGTCGGTGCCGTCGGCGTGCTGCTGGTTGGCGTCGTCGTCGTCGCGTGGCGCGCCGATCACCTGTCGAGACTGTCGGCCCGCGTCCTGCCCGCGCGCGGCGTGCGGCTGCTCGCGTCGGTCGGCGAGGCGCTCGCCCCGATTCGCTCGCCGACCCGAAGCGGCGGGGCGCTGGCGTTGGCGCTCGTCAAGAAGCTGGTCGAGGCGGCGGCGATCCTCTGCGTGCAGCGGGCATTCGGCGTCGACTTGCCGATCGACAGTGCGCTGCTGGTGCTCGCCGCCCTGAACCTCGCGACGCTCCTTCCGGTCGTTCCCGGCAATGTGGGAGTGTACGAAGCGTCGGTGGTCGTGGCGTACGCACACTTCGGAGTGCCCCCGGAGCGCGCGCTCGGGATCGCCGTCGTCCAGCACGCGTGCCACTTCCTCGCGCTG
>JBBQDE010000283.1:0-4572 GCA_038319425.1 Gemmatimonadales bacterium | reverse complement strand
CTCGGTGAGCACGAAGTCGGGCGCGGGCATGCCGACGTCGACGCGTGCACGGGAGGTGGGCATCGTCATGGGGCTAGCATAACATCCGTTGGGAGATCCGGGAGGGGCCGCATTTTCCGAACCAGTCTGACCGTCATCCGCACGAGCGTAGTGAGTGGCGGCTCACCGTGCAGCGGTGTCACCCGTGCGGCTGCGAAGGCGGCGCTTCAGTAGCGGCGCGACGGGCGCGATAGTGGGACCACGCGGCGAACAGCACGAACGGAAGGCCGAGCGCCATCATGATCAGCGCGCCGGAAAGCACCCACGCCGGCAGGCCGATCCAGGCGACCGCGCCGCGCGCCAACAGGAGTACGGCGAGCACCACCGCCAGGTACAGCATCATCACCTTGCCCATCACCACGGGAACGAGAAGCGCAGTCGGCATGGCGAGCTGCGCACTGCGTCGCGCCTCGGCCGACTCCAGCGTCTGGGTAAGCTCGTCCGCGCTCTGCGGGCGCTTCGCCGGATCCGTCCGTAGGCAGCGCGCAACGAGCAGCTCGAGCGCGCGCGGCACGTCGGGACGGAAGCTCGACACCGGCTCCGGCGCCCCCCCGATCTGTGCGGCGAGCCGCTTGTGCGCCGGCACCTCGGCGAACGGCGGCTTGCCCGTGAACAGCTCGTACGCCATGCACCCGAACGAATAGATGTCGGCGCGATGGTCGATGGCGGGATCGGACGCCGCCTGCTCGGGCGCCATGTACGCCGGCGTGCCCACCGACATGCCGCTCATGGTGAGCGACGTGCGGCCCGATACCGCGCTCGACGACGAGAGCGCCTTGGCGATGCCGAAGTCCGTCACCATCGCGACGGCCCCCTGGAACAGCACGTTGTCGGGCTTGATGTCGCGATGGACGACGCCGTGCGCGTGGGCGTATCCGAGCGCGCGGGCGACGTCGCGCAGGATGGACACGGCGTCGGCGAGCGGCAGGGCGCCGGTGTCGCGCAGTCGCTCACGCAGCGACGGTCCGCCGAGAAAGGGCATCGTGTAGTACGGCACGCCGCCCATCTCGCCCGCCGCCAGCACGGGGACGATGTTGGGATGTTGCAGCCCGGCGGCGAGCTGCACCTCGCGGCGGAAGCGCTCCATGTTCACGCTGCCCACGAGCTCGGGTGGCAGCACCTTCACCACGACCCTGCGCTCGAGCGCCGTCTCGGTGGCCACGAAGACGTGGCTCATCCCGCCGCCGAGCTCCCGTTCCAGCGAGTAGGCGGCACCGAGCGTGCCTTGCAGTTGATCGCGCAGCTCCGTCATCGCCGGCCTCGGGCGAGGGTGCCCTCGCGGCAGTCGTGGGGACGACCGAAGCTATCGGTCCCCGGCAGCGACGGCCAGAGATGCCCCCCCCGAGACGGGTTAACTTCAGGCCGTCAGCTGGTTCTGCCCTTCGCCCGCCACCACATCATTGATGCCCGACGACAACGGCAACGTCCTCACCGAGATCACGCCCGGCTCGATCAAGCGCATTCATCTCGTCGGCGTGGCCGGCACGGGGATGGGCTCGTTCGCCGGGATGCTCAAGTCCGCCGGCTACGAGGTGACGGGCAGCGACGAGAAGGTCTACCCACCCATGAGCGACATGCTCGCCAAGTGGGGCGTGGAGGTGATGACGCCCTACGCGCCCGAGAACATTGCGGCCGCGAAGCCCGATCTCATCATCATCGGCAACGTGATCCGGCGGGTGAATCCCGAAGCGACCGCGGCCCGCGAGAGCGGCATCCCGCAAATGAGCTTCCCCGCCGCGTTCGGCTCGCTCGTCCTCGCCGGCAGGCACAGCGTCGTGATCGCCGGTACCCACGGCAAGACCACGACGTCGGCGATCATGGCGCACGTGCTCGTCTCCGCCGACACCGACCCGTCGTTTCTCGTCGGCGGCGTGACGCTCAACTACTCGGGCAACTTCCGGATCGGGAAGGGGCCGTTCGTCGTGGTGGAAGGGGACGAGTACGACACCGCGTACTTCGACAAGGGGCCGAAGTTCCTGCACTACCGCGCGAAGACGGCGATGCTCACGAGCGTCGAGTTCGACCATGCGGACATCTATCGCGACATGGCGCACTACGAGTCGGCCTATGAGAAATTCGCGGCGAGCCTGCCCGCGGACGGGTTCCTCGCCGTCGCGGCCTCGTACCCGAACGCTGTTGCGATCGCGCGCCGCGCGTCGAAGGCGTTCGTCGCCACGTACGCCGCACACGGCGACGCCGACTACACGACGGACAACCTGCGCTTCGGCCCCGAGGGCGCGCGCTTCGTGATCAAGGAGCCGCGCGGGAAGGCGGGCGAATTCCTGTTGCCCATGTCGGGGCACCACAATGTCGAGAACGCCATGGGCGTCTACGCGCTGGCCCGCGCACTGGGGTTGAGCGCCGACCAGATTCGCGATGGGTTCGCGTCGTTCACCGGCGTGAAACGCCGCCAGGAGATCCGGGGCGAGATCGGCGGCGTGATGGTGATCGACGACTTCGCGCACCATCCCACTGCGGTGCGCGAGACCATCACCGCCATCCGCCTGCGCTATCCCGACCGCCGCCTGTGGGCGATTTTCGAGCCGCGCTCGAACACGAGTCGCCGCAACATTCATCAGATCGAATATGCGCACGCGTTCCAGGGCGCGGCGTTGGCGACCATCCGCGTGCCCGAGCCGCACGACAAGGTGCCGCTCAGCGAGCAGCTCGACATCAACAAGGTGGTGGACGAGTTGATCGCCCAAGGCATCACCGCCGACGCGTCGCCGGACGTGGACGTGCTGGTGAAGCGCGTGCTTGCCGGCGCGAAGCCGGGGGATGTCCTGCTGGTGATGAGCAACGGGGCGTTCGGAGGATTCATCCCCTCACTGCTGGAGGGACTCTCGGCGCGGAGCTGAGGGTGCGTCAATCATTTTCCGGCGACGGCGCCTGCAGTCTTGTCGGCGGTGGATTGTGGACCACCACTCGGACTGATGACCCGGGTAGCAGGAATCTTGCGAGGACCGCTGCCGCCTAGACTGCTCGTCCCACCGTCCCAGCTTCGGAGATCGACATGATCGAGATGCATCCGTCCGCATTGCTGCGCCGCGCCGCAGTCGCCGCGCTGTTCACCGCCGCCCTCGCGTCACCGGCCGCCGCCCAGTTCAGCCGCGCCACCGTCAGCCGCACGCCCATCGGCGTGCAGTGGCTTGGGCACGCCGCGTTCGAGATCACGTCGCCCGGCGGCACGAAGATCCTCATCGATCCGTTCCTCTCGGCCAACCCGTCCACGCCGGATTCGCTGAAGCGGCTCGCGCGCTACAAGCCGAACGCGATCCTCGTCACGCACTCGCATGACGACCACGCGCTCGACGCGAAGGCCATCTCGCAGCTCAGCGGCGCCAAGGTGATCTCCATCTACGAGTGGGTGAATGCGCAGGGCGTGCCGGCCAGTCAGGCCATGGGCGGCAACGTCGGCGGCAGCTTCCAGGTCGGCGACGTGACGATCCATCTCGTGCCCGCCATGCACTCGAGCGAGCCGGGACGCCCGCTCGGCTTCGTGCTGGAGTTCGCCGACCATCGCACGCTCTACCACACGGGCGACACCTGGATGTTCGGCGACATGGACCTGATTCAGGAGTTCTACCACCCGAACATCATCCTCATCGGCGTCGGCGGCGGGCCATTCACGATGGACCCGCGCATGGCGCAGCTCACCATCAACAAGTACTTCAAGCCGCAGACGGTCATCCCCATGCACTACGGCACCTTTCCGGGGCTCGCCACGCCGACCGACGTGAAGGTCCGCTTCGCCGGCGACCGCCGCTTCGTCGTCATGACCCCGGGGCAGAAGCTGTCGTTCTGATGACGGAGCCGCCTGCCCTCTCCGCCGCGGAATGGAACGGCGTGCTGCACCAGAAGGACGGGCTGGCGCATCTCCGTGAGGAGTTCGCCAAGCTCCCGTTCTCCGCGCACGCCGTTGCGGCGCTGCTGCTGTACGACCAGCCGTTCGGCTTCACGCCGCAGGACGTCCAGGACGAGGAAGAGGTGAGCGCCTACTGCGCCGTCATGGCGGCGCAGAACCATGGCGCGGGCGACCACGCGACGGCGGCGAAGTTCGAGCTGCTCGGCGGACGGCACAAGGAGCGCGCGGCGAAGCTCGCCGCGCTGCTTCCGCCGGCGTGAACGTCAGGCCGTCCGCGCCACGACCGTGATCACCTGTTCGCCGTCGATTCCATCGATGGCGAGCCGGATCGTGCTGCCCGGCGTCAACGTGGCCGTGTCGAGATCGGCGGTGCAGACGCCCGACAGCGTCGTGTCTTGCGTGACCACCTCGCTCGGTTCGCGCACGCCGTCCGGCCGCCACCGTACGCGCGTGCGCTGCGGCGTCTGGATGCGCAGCGTGCACCCCTCGCTCAGCGTTCGCGCACGGTTGAGCGGTGCCCACAGCGAGGTCGCGCTGGTCGAGGCGTTCCGCACGTAGCGTTCGTACGGCTGCTGCGGCATGTCGAACACGCGGCCGTCGTGCAGCGAGCGCACCAGCTTCGCGTACTCCGCATGCGCCCACACCAGCGGCATCGCGCCCCCGCTCGC
>JBBQDE010000282.1:0-4580 GCA_038319425.1 Gemmatimonadales bacterium | reverse complement strand
CTTCGCCTGGATCAGCGGTAACCATCGGTTCCTCGGCGCGGTGATGCTGCTGCCGGCGAACATGCTGCCCCTCGCCATGACGCTGTTCGTCGAGGGATTGCTGCGCCGCCACGTTTCACGGTGGATCAAGTGGCTCGCCGTGATCCTGAGCGCCGCCGCCGCCACGACGACCATCGTGCTCCGCAGCATCAGCGGCACCGATCCGCGCCCCAACTTCGTCCTGCTGGCGTCGCTGCTGATCATGATGGGCGTGCTGGGAGTGGTGCTCGCCCGACGCGACCGCGCGAGTTTGTCGCGCAGCGAGAACGGTCTCGTGCGCGCTTGTCTCATCGTCACGCTCGTCAGCCTGCCGCTCGTTGCCACCGATTTCCACTTCGACATCGGCTGGCCGACACCGCGCCTCGGCACCATCGGCACGCTGCTGTTCTGCTACACGCTGCTCCGCCGGCCGCAGGAGCACGCGCGCCTCGCCTGGTGGGCGCGCGACGTGGGACGTCTCCTGCTGCGCGCGGCCATCGTGTGCCTGCTGCTCCTCGTCGCGCTGCGCACCGCCCCGCGCGAGCTGCTTGCTCCCCTGTTCGCGCTCGCCACCGCGCTCGTCCTGGCTGTGGCGATCGCCGATCGGCTCACCAACACCAATGTGTCGCGCACGGAGGCCGCGCTGCTGCGCTGGCTCGCCCGCCCTCCCGCCAACTCGCTTCAGGGATTCGTGCGGGAGCTGCACCACCTCCCCCTCACCGCCGACGCCCTGGTGATCGAGGCGCCCGATCTCTCGATGTACGATCACGACGCGCTATGCGCTGCGCTCGCGACCGGGAAGCCGGTGCATTCGCTGGCGCGGCTGCGCGAGGAGCGCGCCGTGCGCACGGAAGGCCGCGCGGCGGCGGCGCGCGGCGCCGACCAGCTCACCGACCTCCTCGAGCGCACCGAGATGACGCACGTCGCGCTGCTCTCCGGTTCGCCGCTCCGCGTGCTGCTCGCCAACATCCCCGAGCTTCCCAGCGCGGCCGACGCCGAGCTGGCGTTGGGTGCCGTGGTGCGGCATGGCCAGCTCGCCGTTGCCCGCGAGTCGCACGCACTCCGCGCATGAGCGACCACGAGCTCACGCTGCGCGACGACGACCTGGACGCGTTCTTCCGCGTCCCGTTCGAGGTCTATCCGCCAAACTCGCCGTACGTGTCGCCGCTGAAGGGCGATCTCGAGCGCGCGCTCGATGTGCGGCGAAACCCACTCTTCGGCGAGGTGGGAGGCGGCGTGCGACGCGTCATGACGGCGCATCGCGGCGGCCGGGTCGTGGGGCGCATCGTTGCGCACGTGCACGGCGCGTCGAATCGCGTGCATGGAGAACGGCGCGGCTGCTTCGGCTTCTTCGACTGCATCGACGATGTCGGCGTTGCACGCCTCCTGCTCGGCGCAGCCGAGCGGTTCGCCCGCGCGAACGGCTGCGACGTGCTGGCGGGCAACTTCAACCTCACCGCCATGCAGCAGCTTGGCGTGGTCACCGACGGGTTCGACGGCGTGCCGTACTCGGACATGCAGTACAACCCGCCGCACGTGCCTCGGCTGCTCCGGGAATGCGGCTTCGCTTCCACCTTTCCGATGTCCACCTTCGAGCTCGATCTCGCCAAATTCGATCCGGCATCGCTGCTGGTCGGTGCGGCGACCGAGCGGCTCGTCGATCCGCGGCTCACCTGGGCGCAGCTCAGGACGCGCGACTTCGGCCGGGTGCTGGAGCAGGTGCGCCTGGTGCTCAACGACGGCTTCGCCGACAATCCGATGTTCGTGCCGTTGACGGCCGAGGAGATGCGATTCCAGGCGCAGGACCTGTCGCACGTGCTCGACCCACGCATTACCGGCTTCGTGCACGACGATGATGGTCCGGTTGGTGTCGTGCTCTGCATCCCCGATCTCAACCCGATGCTGCGCGGGATGGGCTCGCGGCTCACGGCGGCGGCGCCGCTGCACCTCCTCCGCTTCCGGCTGCTGCGCCGCCGCCGTGCCGTGATCATCTTCTACTCCGTGGCCGCGCACTGGCAGGGACAGGGACTCAACGGCGCCATGCTGCATCGCGTCACTACCGCGCTCAAGGCGGCGGGCTACCGCACCTTGGGACTCACCTGGATCGCCGACGTCAACGGCGCGAGCCTCCGTCAGGTCGCGCGGCTGGGCGCCCGGCGGCTGCACCGCCTGCACCTCTTCACCAAGCGGGTCCCGGCCGATGGGTGACGCGCCGCTCGCTCGCGCGCCGCGGGAGACGATCGAGGCGCTGGTGCGCGAGGCGGCGCGCGCGCCGAGCGTGCACAACGTGCAGCCGGCACGCTGGCGGTTCGAGCCGGGCGGCGACGTGGTGCTCTTTCGCGCGCTCGATCGCACACTCCCCGTCGCCGACCCCACCGGCCGGGACATCCAGACCAGCCTCGGCGCCGCATTCGAGGGAATGTCCATCGCGCTCTCGCGGCTGGGACTGGGCCTCGGCAGCCCAATCGTCGAGCGCGCCGCGCAGGCCGAAGGGTGCGCGCCCGTGGTGCGTGCGCGGATCGCGAGTCATGGAACGCTGGATCCACTCGCGGTGCAGGTGGCGCGGCGGCGCAGCTACCGCGGGCGGTTCAGCCGGCGCGGTGCGCGTGAGCTCGCCGCCGCCAGACTGCTGCTAGCGGACGACGTCGCGGTGATCGACGACGCGCTCGACATCCGTCTTGCGAGCAAGTCGCACGACGCGGCCACATGGCGGTTCGAGTCGCGCCGCGACTACCACGCCGAGCTCTGGTCGTGGCTGCGGCTGTCGCGGCACCACCCGCGCTATCGGCGCGACGGACTGACCGCCGACTGCCTCTCCCTCTCACCGACGGAGCGGATCGCGGCGATGGTGTTGCTGCGCCCGATCGTCTTTTCGATCCTCGCTCACGTGCGGATCGCTCGCCTCCTGATCAGCGAGGCCGTAGCCGTGCAAAGCGCCATCGCGCTGGTGCTGTTCATCCCGCGGGCCACGGATTCGCCCTTCGACACCGGGCGCCGGTTCTACCGACTATGGCTGGAGCTCACCGCGACGGGGTTGCACGCCGCACCGATGTCGGCGAGCGTGGACGATCCGGCGACGCGCGCCTGGTACGAGGCGCGCATCCCGCGCGACCGTCAGGTCGCCAGCGTGCTGCGAGTGGGGCACGCGCCGTTCGAGCGCGTCGCGGAAAGTCCGCGGCTGCCGGTGGGCGAGTTGCTCGTATAGAAAAGCAAGAACACACTGCAGTACGCGGGTATACCAGTACCAGGTACTCGGATTGGCATAACGCGTCCAGCAAGGTGTGCGCCGTTGTTATTAGTTGATGGCCGCCCGCTGCGTATCCCACCACAGCTCGACTTCCTTCCGCACGCTCTCGCGGGTGGCGTGAGCGCTGGCCTCGAACGACCACACCGGACGGCCAGCCACGGTCACGACCCACTGTTTCGTCCGGCGTCCGTCGGGCGCATCCCAGTCGATGAGTACACACTGGAACGAGCGCTTCGCGTACCCGAAGGTGACGAGAAAGACCGAAGGCGTCATGGCGGCGAGTGGGTG
Source organism: Gemmatimonadales bacterium (assembly GCA_038319425.1). Taxonomy (GTDB): domain Bacteria; phylum Gemmatimonadota; class Gemmatimonadetes; order Gemmatimonadales; family Gemmatimonadaceae; genus AG11. The sequence goes on along the minus strand of JBBQDE010000282.1, from coordinate 1,027 downwards.
ATGGGCTGTCGGCGCGTAGTCAGAGGGAGGCTAGACACGCGCCCGCAAATTAGCGCGGGATGGCGTCTGCCGAGAGCGATGGCGACCGCGCACGGCGGGCGTCGGCGTGCCCCCGGGGAGGGCGCGCACGGTCGCACCCTCGCGGTGCGGGGCCGGCGGCACCAGAATGGTGATGTCATCTTCCGTGAGGCACAGGGATGCGCCTGCTCTGGTGGGTCCTCGCGGCGATCGCCGTCGTCGTGATCGTCGTCGCGGTGGTTGGCGCGCTGCTGCCGCAGGATCACGTCGTGTCGCGCACCATACTGCTGGCGGCATCGCCCGACCGGGTGCGGGACCTGATTCTGGACGTGCAGCGCTACCCGTCGTGGCGGAGCGGCATCACGCGCGTGGTGACCCAACCCCCGCCCTTGTCGGAAGGGCCGCGCATCAGGTGGCGCGAGTTCAGCCGCGAGGAGTCATTGGGCTTCAGCATGGATGCCTCCCAGCCTCGGCGGCTCGTCACGCGCATCACCGACGAAGCGCTTTCGTTCGGCGGGAGCTGGATATTCGATCTTGCGCCAGCGGATGAGGGCACCTCGCTCACCATCACGGAGCATGGTGAGGTCCATAATCCCATCGTACGTTTCGTGTCGCGATTCCTGATGGGACACACGAAGTCGATCGACCAGTACGCGGCCGACCTGGCGTTGAAGCTGAATGCGCCCGTGTCGGTGACCGCCCCTGTGCCGGGCACCTGATCCCCACACCGCGGATGACACTCATGTCAGGGACCGATCCGATGAAGACGGTTTACCCCATGTCGAGCGAGAGATCGTGACACGCCGCCCACCGCCGCCGCCCCAAGTCTTCGCGCGTCATGTCGCACGCCAGGCCGCGTATGCCGCCATGGTCGTCGGCGTGTCGCTGCTCGTCGGCATGTCCGGCTATCACTGGATCGCGCGCTATACCTGGATCGATTCGTTCCTGAACGCGTGCATGCTGCTGGGCGGCATGGGGCCGATCGGTGAGCTCCCGAGCGACGGCGCGA
>JBBQDE010000281.1:0-4581 GCA_038319425.1 Gemmatimonadales bacterium | reverse complement strand
GGCATGAAGCTGAGCTTCACGCCGTGCTCCTTCTCGATCTTCTCCTTCATCCGCTCGCGCACGGCGATCACGGCGGACATGTCGATCTCGTTGAACGTCGTGAGGTGCGCGGTGTTGTGCTGCGAGAGCAGGAGGTTCTCGGCGATGCGCTTGCGGCGCGTCGTCATCTTCTCGCGCGTCTCGCGCGCGCCGTCCGGCGCGGGCACGCGGGTCGGCGCCGCCGCAGCCGTCGGCGCACTGGCCGCTTTCGCAGCCGGCGCCGGTGTGCTCGCACCACTCTTCGCCGCATGCTCAATCACGTCGGGCTTGCTCACCACGCCGCCGCGACCGGTGCCCTGCACGGCCGAAAGATCCACCTTCTGTTCCGCCGCCACGCGCTGCGCGGCGGGCGAGACCTTCGCCTCACCCTTCGCCGGAGCGGCGCTCGACGCACCCACCGGAACCGCAGCGGGCGCGGGCGCCGGAGCAGCGGCCGGTGCACCGGCCGTCGCCGTCGTCGGCGTCGGAGCGGACGCCGTTGCGCCTTCCTGCAGCTCACCGAGCAGCTGATCGACCGTGACGACGTCGCCTTCGTTCACGGCGCGCTTCGTCAGCACGCCCGACGAGAGCGCGGGCACCTCGACCGTGATCTTGTCGGTCTCCAGCTCGACGAGGTTGTCGCCCTCGGCGACCTGATCCCCCTCGTTCTTGAGCCACCGCGAGACCGTCGCCTCGACGATCGACTCGCCGAGCTGGGGAACCTTGATTGCAGTCATGAGTGCGCCGTGACGGACGAAACCGGCGACCGCCGCGGCGCCTTTCGCGCCCGCCTGCTGCCGCATAGCATTCGCGTCCAATATAACCCCAGGGCAGACGCATGCGAGGACTCACCATCTCGGCGCACGGCGGGGTGGAGCGGATCGAGTATCGTGACGATCTCGACGAGCCGATGCTTCGCGCGGACGGCGACGTGCGCGTCCGCCTGCGCGCCGCCGCGCTCAACCATCTCGACCTCTTCCTGCTCGGCGGCCTGCCCGGCGTGACGATCACGCCCAACTGGGTGCTCGGCGCCGATGGGATGGGCGTGGTGGAGTCGATTGGCGCGGCGGTCACCAGCGTGGCGGTCGGAGACACGGTGGTCATCAATCCCGGCATCAGCGACCGCACGTGTGAGTACTGCCTGGAAGGCGAACAACCGCTCTGCCCGCGCTTCGGCATCCTCGGCGAGCATTTTCCCGGCACCATGGCCGAGCTGGTCGTCGTACCGGCGGCGAATGTGCTTCGCGTTCGCGCCCAGGCCGACGAAGCGGAAGCGGCGGGCTTCACCCTCGCGACGCTGACGGCGTATCGCATGCTGGTCACGCGCGCGCACCTGAAAGCGGGAGAGCGGGTGCTCATCTGGGGGATCGGCGGCGGCGTCGCCATCGCGTGCCTCCAGATCGCGAAGCTCATCGGGGCGCACGTCACCGTCACGTCGGGAAGCGACGAGAAGCTTGCGCTGGCGACGAGGCTCGGCGCCGACGAGGCGATCAACCACACGGACACCGATGTCGGACGCGAGGTTCGCGCGCGAACGGGCAAGCGCGGTGTGGACGTCGTCGTCGATTCGGTGGGACAGGCGACGTGGGCGCAGTCGCTCGGTGCGCTCGGGCGCCGTGGACGCCTCGTCACCTGTGGCGGCACCTCCGGACCAATGGTGACGACCGACGTGCGCCGGCTCTTCTGGAACCAGTGGAGCATCCTCGGATCGACGATGGGTAACGACGCGGAGTTCGCGGCGGTGGTCGGACACTTCAACGCCGGACGACTGCGACCGCCGGTGGACCGTGTCTATCCGCTGGCCGAGGGGCGCGCCGCCTTCGAGCGGCTCGAGCACGCCGGGCAGTTCGGCAAGCTCGTCCTGCGGATCGACTGATGCGCTTTCCGCTCCAGACCCGCTTCAACGACTACGACTCGAAGGGGCACGTCAACAACGCCGTGTACCTCACGTACTTCGAGCTCGGTCGGGTGAAGGCCTGGCTGGCCGCCGGTGGCGAGGTGGATGGGGACTTCATTCTCGCCGAGGCGAAGATCTCCTACCGCAGCCCGGCGCTGATGGGCGATCCGCTGGAGCTCGAGGTGACCACGGCCGAGATCCGCAACAAGGCCTGGATCTGGCGGTACCGCGTGCTCGACGCGCGCGACGAGCGCCTGGTGGCCGAGGGGGAAACGGTGCAGGTCATGTTCGACTATGGCGAGCGCAAGTCGGTGCCGATCCCACCCGCGATTCGCGACGGGCTGGCGCGCATATGAGCCCCGACGAGCACGCGCAGTTCGAGCCCGACGAGCAGCGGGGAATCCGCGATCGGGTGGCGGCGGGAGAGAAGCCGCTCTGTCCGCGCGACGGCACGCCGATGACGTCGCGCTCCATCGGCGGTGGCTCGTTCGGCCTCGGGTACGCGCGCCGGCGCGAGTGGCTCATCTGCCCGACGTGCCGCCGCAGCGTCATCTTCGACCTGAAGCGCGGCACGCGGAACTGAGCGCGGCGACTCACGGGCGCGGCCACAATCGACTAGCTTTTCCGCGACGCGCCATCGTCGGCGCCTCCAGCTCTCGAGACCATGCTTCTTCAGGACAGCGTGAACTTCGGCGACCGGCTCCAGGCGAGCTTCGCGCAGGTGTTCGGGGACATCGTCCCCGCGCTGCTCGGCGCCCTCGTCATCCTCTTCGCCGGCTATCTGCTCGCGAAGCTGCTCGAGAAGCTCATCGAGCGCTTCCTCCGCCGTATCCGTCTCAACCGCATGCTGGAGCGGGGCGACGTGATGCACGCGCTGGAGCGATCGGGCTCGCACGTCAATCCCACGCGCGTCCTCGCGAACCTGGTGTTCTGGCTCGTGATGTTCGCCGTCATCCTCGTCGCGGCGAACGCGTTGGGGCTCGAGTCGCTGGCAAACGTGTTCTCGGAGCTGGTGAGCTACATCCCCAGCGTGATCGCGGCCATCGTGATCATCCTCGTCGGCACCGTCCTGGGCGGATTCGTCGGCGGTTTGATCTCGGCCTCGGCGGGCGCGCTGCACGGCGGGCGCGCGTTGGCACGCGTGGGGCGCGGCGGCGTCATTCTCCTGGCGATCTTCATGGCGCTCCAGGAGCTCGGAATCGCCACCGACATCGTCACGACGGCGTTCGCGATCCTCTTCGGCGCCATCGCGCTGGCGATGGCGCTCGCGTTCGGGCTGGGCAACCGCGACCTGGCGGGCGAGGTGACGCGCGAGTGGTACGAGGGCTATCGCACCGAGCGGGACGAAGCGCTCCGCCGCGAGCGGGAGCTCGAAGCGAAGGAAGACGCCGAGATGGCGACAGAATATCCCGACTCGGCGGAATACCGCGAGTCGGCGCCGACGGAGTCCGAGGGGAAGGAGTAGCAGCCGCGGATCACCACGAGAACCGCTTGGCGAGCTGCTCCCCCCGCTCGTCGTGTGCCGCCTCGGCCTCGGCGCGCAGATCCTCCATGTACGGACGGAGGCGCGGCTCGCCCCAGTAGTAGCCCGTGGCACGCTCGGCGAGCTGGGTTTCGTTCACCCGCGCCGCTTCGAGGAGCGCACGCGCCGCGGCACGGTCGTACTCCGGGTCGTCCCGTTCGGGCAGGGCGTAGTTGCGGCGGGGCATCTCCCCTTCCGCATCATCTCGCAGGAATGCTCGCGACATGGCGACTCCTCCTTTCCTCGTCGATCCCGACTGAAATTCATGTCGGATGATGGAAGATAGCGCCGCGATCGCCGGTGATCCCGCCAACGCGGCGCGAGCGCATCGCCGACGTCTCGAAAACAGCTGATGAGACCGCCTCTAACCCGTTGCGCGATCTACAGTTAGAAACGTGCATCCGGGTTGCAATACGGCGGTTGTTCGGCTAACTTGGAGAGTCTGTACTCCCTGCCTGTTCGACTCGAGAAAATACGGCGTTTTCATGACTTCTCCGAACAACCGCGAACGCATCCTTCCGCGCCTCATCGACGACGAGATCCGCGAGTCGTTCATCAACTACTCGATGAGCGTCATCGTCTCCCGCGCGCTGCCGGATGTGCGCGACGGGCTCAAGCCGGTTCACCGTCGGGTGCTGTACGCGATGGACCAGCTCGGCCTCGTGCCCGGCCGCCCGTACAAGAAGTGCGCAACGGTCGTCGGCGACGTGCTCGGCAAGTATCACCCGCACGGAGACCAGAGCGTGTACGACGCGCTCGTGCGCATGGTGCAGGATTTCTCGCTGCGCTACCCGCTCATCGACGGGCAGGGGAACTTCGGCTCCGTCGAGGGCGACCCGGCGGCGGCGTACCGCTATACCGAGGCCAAGCTCGCGCCGATCGCGATGGAGCTGCTCTCGGACATCGACAAGAACACCGTCGACTTCGTCCCCAACTTCGACGACCGCCTCACCGAGCCGGGTGTCATGCCGGCCGGCATCCCGAACCTGATCGTCAACGGATCGTCGGGCATCGCGGTGGGCATGGCGACGAACATCCCGCCGCACAACCTGCGCGAGGTCATCAACGCCATCGTGCACCTCGTGGACAACCCCGAGACGACGCCGACCGAGCTGCGGAAGTTCATCAAGGGGCCGGACTTTCC
>JBBQDE010000280.1:0-4619 GCA_038319425.1 Gemmatimonadales bacterium | reverse complement strand
GGACTGTTATCTTTACGCCCAGCGCATCGATGACGCGTCGGTGATGAGCGCTTCTTACGCGAGCGAGGGACGATGAAGGACGGGAATCCACGCGACGACGCGGGGACCGGCGAACCTTCAGCCGGCGAGAAATCGGCCATTGCGACGGTCGGCACGCTCATGGAGGAGCGCCGCCGGTACGAGCTGTGGCTTGCCGCGCTCGTTGCTCGGCGCGCCGAAACGCCCAAGCACGTTTACTCGCGGGTGCATGCCGACTATACCACGCGCCTCGAGGCGGTGGTGGAGCGTCTCACGGGGCAGGTGACCGGTCTTCGTGCCGAGCTCACGACACTGGCGACGCGCATCGCGTCGCTGGAAGAGCAGCAGCATCGGGCGCGCGACGAGCGCGCGGAAGCGGAGCTTCGCGCGCACGTGGGCGAGACGACCGCCGACGAATGGGCAGAGGCGGAGCAGAAGGCGGACGCCCTCATCGCGGACCTCGCGCGGCAGCACGCCGAGGCCGAGGAGGCATTGGCGAGTACGCGCGAATTCCTCGCCGACGCCGAGCGACCGGCGACGCCTCCCGATCCCATCGCCGCCGTGGCCGCGGTTCCGCCGCCGGGCCGGGGCACGACGAACGTCGCCGTGCAGGTGGCCTCCTCGTCATCGTCCCCGGCCTCGCCTTCCGCGCCGCGACTTCGTCCGCTGCCGGGGCGCGAAGACAACAGTGCAGGGATCCGCTCGGCGAGCGATGCTGCGAACGCGCACGTGCCGCCAGGGCCGCCGACGGCCGGATCGGATGACGCTGGCGGCCGTTTCGACGAGCTGGCGTTTCTGAGCTCGGTCGTGGACGAGACGGCCGACGGACCTGCTTCACGGCCGGAGCCGCCACCGACCGCGGCGGCGCGCGTCCAGCCAGTGGCGCGACCGGCGCCCCCGCCGAGCCGGAACCCGTTTGCCCAGCGCGCGCAGGACAAGATCATCAACAACGACGGCGCGGCGGGACCGACGATCGAGTCCAAGAAAGTGGGCGCGCGGACGGGCTTGGCGGCCAACGTGAGCGGCAACAACCCCATCATCCTGCGCGACAAGTCGAACGAAGCGGCGAAGACGCTCAAGTGTGGCGAGTGTGGGGCGGTGAACTATCCCACGGAGTGGTACTGCGAACGCTGCGGAGCGGAGCTGGCTTCGCTCTAAGGGCGGCTTCGGCGCGGGACGGGGGCGGCACGGGTGAAAAACTGAGGGCGTGAAGCGTCGTGCGCCGTCGGCGATCCCGGTGCCACGCCCGCCTCGGTGAGGGGGGAACCCGCGTGAAGAGTCGATAGCGGGAAGCGTGAACCCGTGTTCACGGCGTTGACTTGGTTGACGCGTTACGGCGTCAACCTGTTCACGTCGTCAGTCTTCACCCATCCCGCGGTGCGCCGTTTTCTTCACCGGAAACGAGCAACGCCGGTCAGCTCTGCTGACCGGCGTCGTGTATTTGTCGTCGCGGCGACTCAGGCCGTCGCGGCCTTCGCCATCTTGCTCTTCTGGCGCGCGGCCAGGGTCTTGTGCACCAGCCCCTTGCGGGCGGCGCGGTCGAGCAGGCTGACGGCTTCCATCTGCTCGTCGGCGGTGGCCGTGGGCGCCTTGGCCTTCTTGAGCGCGGTACGCAGCGCGGAGCGCTGCGCGCGATTGCGCACGGTCGCGGCGCGCGTCTTCCGCATGTTCTTCTTCGCGGATGCGATATTGGGCACTGAAGTCTCCAAAAATTCGGTAGAGCTCGCGGGTGTCGCGAGTCACGGAACCTAGGCCGGCCAGAGAGCGAAGTCAAGCTGGGACAGCGCTTTACTCTCCTCTTCATCGCCGCTACCTTACGCCCGTTGCGCACCACTGGCTCGCAGGGTGCCCGCTCACCTCGCCCGCCCACGGTTGCAGACGCTCCAGACCATCCTTCTCGTCGCGCCGGTGCTGCTGTTCTCGGTCATCGCGCACGAGATCGCCCACGGATTCGCGGCGCTCGGTCAGGGCGACCGCACTGCGCTCGATGCGGGGCGCTTGAGCTGGAATCCGGTCCGGCACATCGACCTCTATTTCACGATCCTCCTGCCGCTCATCATGCTGACGGGATCGCTGCTGGCGGGCGGACGCGGGATCGTGCTCGGCGGCGCCAAGCCGGTGCCGGTGGATCCGCGCAACTACCGCAACGTCCGCCGTGGCGACATCATCGTCTCGCTCGCCGGCGTGGCGACGAACTTCGTCATCGCCATCGTGTGCGCCTTCCTGATCGTCCTCGCGGGCCTCGCCGGCCGCGCGGTCCCCGCGCTCGAGACGACGCTCGGCATCCTCCAGGCGATGTTCGTGATCGGCATCCAGATCAACGCCGTTCTCATCGCGTTCAACCTGCTGCCCATCCCGCCGCTCGACGGCTCGCACGTGGCGAAGTATCTGATGCCCCGCCCGCTCGCGATCCGGTACGTGCAGTTCGGCCGCTACGGCATCCTCGTGTTGGTGCTGCTGCTCAGCTTCGGCGAGAAGCTGCTCGAGGCGTGGCTGCATCCAGCGCTCGTCTTCTTCGACCGCACCATGGAGCTCGTGAGCGCGTACGTGCTGCCGACCGCGATGCAGTGGCTGCGATGATCGACGCCGTCGCGCACGGCTTCGGCACCGATGTCGCGGGGCCGGCGTCGTTCGTCGTGGAGCTCACGGAGTTCTCCGGCCCCCTCGACCTGCTCCTCACGCTCATCCGCGAAGAGCAGGTGGACATCTACGACATCCCGATCGCGCGCGTCGCCGAGCAGTTCCTCGTGCGCATCCGCACGCTGCAGCTCAACGAAGCGGCGGACTATCTCGAGATGGCCGCACGCCTGCTGCGCATCAAGGCACAGATGCTCCTCCCGCGGAGCGAAGGCGAAGAGGGATGGGACGATCCGCGGGCCGAGCTGGTACGTCGCCTGCTCGAGTATCAGCAGATGCGCGAGGTCGTGGACGTGCTCGAGCGTGCCGGCGAGGAGCGCCGCAATCGTTTCGCGCGCGCGTACCTGCCGCAGGCGGCCGCCCTGCCGGAATCGCCGCTCGCGCTCTCGCTCAGCGAGCTGCTCGCGGCCGTGGATCGCATCCTTCGCGTCGCGAAGGAACCCGCCGTGCACGACGTGATACCGCGCTCGGTGGATGTGCCGGGCGCGATCAGCGTGATTCGCGCCCTGCTCGCGCTGCGCGCGCACGCGATGTGGACCGACCTCGTGCAGCGCGGCGCGGAGCCCTGGCTTGTCCTGTCCACCCTGCTCGGGCTCCTGGAGATGGCGAAGCTCGGAGAATGTCGCGTACAGCAACCCAGACCGTTCGCCAACGTGGAGATCACTCGTGACGCCGCTAGCGAAGCTGCTTGAAGCGGCGCTGTTCGCCAGCGCGCGTCCCATCCCGTCCGTGGAGCTCGTCGCCCTCGAGGCCGCCGCGTCCCGCGCGTCGGTGGCCGCCGCACTCGAGGAGATCCGTGAGCGCTACGACGTGGAAGGGCACGGCGTGGAGCTGATCGAGATCGGCGGCGGCTGGCAGATCCTCACGCGCGCCGAGTACACGGAGGCGATCGAGCGCGCGCAGCTCGCATCGCGTCCCGCGCGGCTCAGCGCCGCGGCGCTCGAGACCCTCGCGCTCATCGCGTACCGACAGCCGCTCGGCCGGGCCGAGATCGAGGAAATTCGCGGCGTGTCGGTGGGCAGCGTGCTGAAGTCGTTGCATGAGCGCGGCCTGATCGACGTCGTCGGTCGCGGCGAAGGGCTCGGCCGCCCGCTGCACTACGGCACGACACCGATCTTTCTCGAGTATTTCGCGCTGCGCCACCTCGACGAACTGCCGCGCTCCGACGAGCTGGCCGTCGCCTTGCGCGCCGAGCCGCGTCCACTCTGATGTCCGAGCCCATGCGCATCCAGCGCGCGCTCGCGCGAGCCGGCATCCTCTCCCGCCGCAAGGCGGAGGAGCTGGTGGCGAATGGACGCGTCACGGTCAACGGGGCGCCCGCGCAGGTGGGCCAGACCGTCGACCCGGAGCGCGACGTCATCAAGGTGGATGGTGAGCGCATCGGCGCCCCGGCGCCCACCGAGTGGTTCGTGCTGAACAAGCCGGCCGGGGTGATCACGTCGCGCCAGGACCCCGAAGGTCGGCGCACGGTGTTCGACCTCGTGCCGGCGCGCCCGGGGCTCACCTACGTGGGGCGGCTCGACTTCCTCACGGAAGGGGTGCTGCTGCTCACCACCGACGGCGCGGCCGCGCACCGGCTCACGCATCCCAGCAAGGAAGTTGAACGCACCTACGTCGCGTCGGTGCTGGGCGAGGGCGACGTGGCGGCCGAGCAGGCGCGGTTCGGGGTGGAGCTCGAGGACGGACTGGTGCGGCCGAAGTCCGTTCGCGCCGAGCGGATCGGTCGCGGACGGTGGGAGCTCACCATCACGATCACCGAGGGGCGCAACCGCGAGGTGCGGCGGATGTGCGAAGCCCTCGGCCTCGAGGTCGACCGGCTGATTCGCGTCAAGTTCGGTCCGGTGGCGCTGGGCGACCTCGCGTCCGGTAAGGCCCGGTCGTTGACGAAGACGGAACGCGCGGGGCTGGAGCGAATCTAGTGTTGGTGCGCCACGCCGTCGTGTGTAACGGACTGGCCTGCCCGC
>JBBQDE010000279.1:0-4622 GCA_038319425.1 Gemmatimonadales bacterium | reverse complement strand
AGGCCGTCCAGGTACGCGCGAATCACGCGGCGGTGCGCATCGAGCGAGAACAGCAGCGTGATGTTGACGTTGAGCCCCGCGCCGATGAGCGTGCGCACGGCGACGGCACCTTCCGCCGTGCCGGGCACCTTGATCATCACGTTCGGTCGGTCCACGATCGCCCAGAGCCGCTGCGCCTCGGCCACCGTCGCGTGCGAATCGTTCGCGGACGCCGGCGAGACCTCGATGGAGACGAAGCCGTCCTCACCCTTCGTCGCCTCGAACACCGGCAGGAAGATGTCGCAGGCGTCGCGTACATCGGACGTTTCCACGAGCTCGAACAGGTCGAGTGACGTGCGTCCGGGAGGAGCGCTGCGCAGCTGATCGTCGTACGCCGTTCCTTCCGAGAGCGCTTTCTCGAAGATGGTCGGGTTGGACGTCATGCCCGTGAGCGCGTCGTCGCGGATGCGACGTGCGAGCTCGCCGTTGCGCAGGATCGAGCGGTCGATGAAGTCGAGCCAGATCGAGACTCCGGCGTCGTGCAGCTGCTTCAGGCGATTGTCAGGCATCGAGGAGCTCGGTGGCGACGGAAGCGCGGCGCGCCGCGTGCAGCGCCGCTCATGGAAGATATACGTCGCGTTCGGCGGACGTCAGCGTGCCCGCACCCCGTGGCCCTCCGGAATTGCGCCCTCCGTGCCGGTCGCGGGCACCGGGAGATCGGGGTTGCCGCTGGGACCGCCGCGCAGGGCCGACCAGGTCGCGCGGACCCGATTCCACAGGATCCACTGTCGGAAGCCCACCTGCTCCGCCACGGCGAAGGCGCTGAGGCGAAGGACGTCGCGACGGGAATCGAGTGGCCGGACGCGCGCCTCCAGCGCGATGGCCCAGAAAGAGAGCAACAACGCGAAACCCGGCACCGCGAGGAGAAAGATCGGCACGAAAGGGTCGCCCGCCCCTCGAGTCACGAGCAGCGCGGCGAGGATCAGGTAGCCCGCCAGCTCCAGCACTGGCGCGAGCACGGTGACCGCAGCCAGATGAATGGGCGCCAGCAGCCGAGCGAGTCCGTGGCGCGTGCTGAAGATCGTGCCGCCACGGGTGCGCAGCACGTCGAGCTCGCCCCGACGCACCAGCGTGCGCTGGCGGCCGATCGCGCGGGCCGACACGGGCGCCGGAGCCCAGGCGACTGCGTCGGGGATGAGCGGGATGGTGTCGGCCAGGCGCTGCGCGCGGAGATGCGCACGCAACCGCACCACGAGGTCGAACTCGGGATCCGCCGTGCCGCCGCGGTAGCCGTCGATCTCCAGCAGGAGGTCCCGACGGTGCAGCAGGACGCCACCGTGAGTGGAGAGTGGACCGCCGAGGTTGTTCCATCCGAGGCGGGCGAACGCGTTGTCGCGAATCGCCTCGACCTCCTGCACGCCGGCGAGCCACCCCGACGTCGCGTTCCGGTGATCGACGCGGACCGCGCCCGCCACGGCCGCGAGACGGTGACCGAGCAGGAACGGACGCATGAGCCGCGACAGCGCGTCGGGTTCCAGCCGGGAGCCGGCATCGACGGTGAGGATGTAGGGAAAGCGCGACGCATTCAGCGCGGCATTGAGGTCGTCCGCCAGATCCACGTATGCCTTGTCGATCACGAACAGCTTGCCGTGACGGCGCGAGCGATAGTAGCTGCGCACGACACCGGTCGGCACGTTCACCAGTACGGCGGGGGGCACCTGATACAGGTCGAACGCGGCGATCAGCGCCGCGAGGCCGCCCGTTGCGGCGCCATCGTGCACGAGCACCACTTCGTGGCGCGGATACCGCAGCGCGAGCAGCGAGTGCAGGATCGCCTCCGTGCCGGACGCAGTGGCCAAGCCCGTCACGACGACGCTCACCGTCGGCAATGCCTCCGAGGAAAGGACGGGTCTCAATGCCGGCTCGTCCTCGAGGTCCCAGTGACGCCACAGCTCGGGCAGGGCCGCGATGAGCTGCACCGCCAGCGCGGTGTGAAGCGCCACGAAGAACAGGACGACGAGCACGCCGGTGACGTGCAGCAGTCCCCCGCCCACCCCTGCGGCGAGCGCGAGCCCGTTCATCCTTCCGCCAGTTCCTGCACGCTGTCGGGCGACAGGCCGCCGATCATCGTCGCCATCTCCCCGGCATAGCGGTCGGTGTCGCGGCTGGCCTCGTCCAGCGCGATGCGACCCGCGTCTCCGAGCTGCGCCAGGGCGAGCCCGCAGCGAAATCGCACCCACCAGCGCACGTCGCGCATGCCCGCGGCGAGCCGCGACACGGCCGACGTGTTGCCGAGCGTGCCGAGCGATCGTGCCGCCACGGCTCGCACGCGCCAGTCGTGATCGTGAAGGGCGATCAGCAGCATCTCCTCCGCCTCGGGATCATGGTACCGCTTGAGGGCGCGCGCGACGGAGAGGCGAATCAGGGGATCGGGGTGACTGTGGAGGCTGGCGACCCGCGCGAACAGCGCCGGGCTTCCGATCGTCTCGACGAGCGCGATCCAGCTCTTCAGCCGGCGGGGCGACGCGTCCGCCGTGAGCCGCTGCAACAGGGCGGGCGTGGTGAGCGGCAGCGTGTCCTTCAACAGCGCGAACTGCTGCAGCCGAACCACCATCGGCCGATCGGCCAGCCGATCGAGCAGGTGCCCCAGCACCTCCCGGTCGACGAGCGGCGCGAGGCTGGCCGTGGCAGCGCTCTGCACGGCGGGATGCGGATCGTCGAGCAGCTGGCGCAGCAGCTCGCGGTCTCCCTGCCGCGCGACATCGCCTGACAGCCGCGCCGCCTGCACCCGATGCCACCAATGCGCCGACGCGGCCAGATCGTCGAGCGGCGGGCTTTCGCGCGACGCAGGGTTGCGGCGCGCCGCGCGGTCGCGACGCACGTAGAACAGCACGCCGTAGCCGACCACGAACACCACCTGCAGAATCGCGAGATAGGCGACCAGGATCGCGACCGGGCTCACGCGGGCGTTTCGATTCGGCGCATCGCGGCACGCGGTTGGCGGCTCACGGTACCGCGCCGTAGACTGTGCACTCCATTGCCTCTCTCCCCCCGAATGCGCATTCTCGCCGCCGACGACGAAGCCGATGTCCGTCTCCTCCTGGAGCTCGCACTTGGCATGCAGCCCGACGTGTCGCTCACGATCGTCACGTCTGGTCGCGACGCGATCGAGCGTGCGGTGGCCGAACCGTACGATCTCATCGTCCTCGACGGGTTGATGCCGGATCTCGACGGTGCGGCCACGTGCCGCCTGCTCAAGCGCGACCCGCGCACCGCCGGAGTGCCCGTCGTCTTTCTCACCGCGCTCACCTCCGAGTCGGCGCGCGCGGAGCTGCGCGATGCCGGCGCGGCTGGCTTCGTCTCCAAGCCGTTCGATCCCTTCACCATCGCAACCGAGCTGCAGGTCTTCGTCAACCGCACCAACCGATGAGCGCCCGTCGGCTCACGCTGCCGGCACGGCTCGTCCGCCGGTAACTATCGCCGTCACACTGTGAGTCGGCAACCCGTCGCCGTCGGCCCACGCCCTTGCGGAGGCACCGTGCGTCGTCGATTCGGCATCGTTTTCCTGCTCGCGGTGCTGTGTCCCGCGTGCGCCCCGCCGGCGCAGCTGGATGGCGAGCCCGGAGCTGCCGCCGGAGCCAATTCCAGCATCATTATCCGTGTCGTCAATCACAGCCAGCTCGACGCGACGATCTACATCGCTCATGACGGGGCTCGCGATCGCCTGGGCACGGTCACGGCGGCGGCGGCGGCGAGCTTCCCGGTCCGCACGCGCATGCTCAGTGTGGGCGACTTCACTCTCGTGGCCGATCCCCTCGGTTCGCTGACCACCGCCAGATCCGAACGGCTGATCGTGTCGCTGGGATCGCTCTTCATCTGGACGCTCGAGAGCGACTTCGCCCACAACAGCGTGCAGGTTCAGGAATAGCTCCTACTGGGGGCCCGGCTTGCCACCCGTCCCGCTACCAAACGACCCGTTGTCGCCCTTGCCTCGCAAAGCGGTTATGAGAGCCGCCACTCCAATCGTCGCGAGTGCGCCGGCAAAGAGTGAGCGGGGCGCCGAGAAGGCGCGAATCTCGACCGACGTCACGAGCGGATGAGCGACGACGACGTGGTCGCCCCGCCAGTCGGCGTCGGCGCCGTTGCGTTGCCGGGTCACGAGCATCGCGAGCAGGTACTGTCCAGCGGAATCACCCAGGAACGTGCCTTCGATTGCGGTGATCCCTGGTCCGATTCTCGGTGCGAGCATCACGGAACCCGAGTCCGTGAGCGCGAGGCTCGCGCGCTTCCCCTGAAGCTCGGCCATGTTCCGTGGCGGGAGATAGCTGTAGCACGCGACGTTGCCGAGCGTGGCAAGCAAGGCGGCACCAAGGCGAGCGGCGGGAGGAAGGAACGGCATGAGGCGTTGTGTAGATTGCAGCTGCCGGGCGCGAGCGCGTCCGTGCTGGCGCAGGCGGCGGACTTGGTGTTCCCGCTGCCGGCGGAGTGTCGACGCTGCAGTGGATGGAAGCGGGTGATCTCGTCGTTCGTGACCAGGAACGGAGTGAGTATTTCGTCGCGCCCGCCCGTCCGCGCTTCGTGGTGATGAGGATGACGCCGTTCGGTGCGCGAGATCCGTAGATGGCGCCTGCGGCGGCGCCCTT
>JBBQDE010000278.1:0-4665 GCA_038319425.1 Gemmatimonadales bacterium | reverse complement strand
GCGCCTTCGTGAGCTCGACGAGCGACTACTCGACGACGGTGTATCGGTACGCCACCGCGTTCGGCGCGACGATCTTCACCGAGAACTTCGCCGACTTGCCCGGTGTGAGCGGCTCGGTGGTGACCGACTCGGACTTGATGGGCGACCCCGCCTTGTCCAGCGCCTCGAACTTGAGGGTCACCGCCTTGGGGACCAAGGCCTTGCCCGCCGGCTTCGCCGGTGCCTTGCCCTTTGCCGGGCGCGCCGCCGTGGCCGCGTCGGCATTCACCTTGTCTCGGCGATCGAGCACGGTGCCGCCGACGACGATCTGGCTCTCGGACGGGGAGAACTCCGTGAACGTGACCTCGAGGGGGAGCTTTTTTCCCTTCCCGTACCATGTCAGCGTGGAATCGTTGTAGGCCGCCGCGACCGTCGTCTTCTTGGCCGTTTGCGCCGCCTTGGCCATCGCCAGGTAGGCGCGCGCGCCAAGGAAATAGTTCTCCGGATTCGCTGGATCGACAGCGACCAGACGCGTGGCGATGGGCGTCACCTTGTCGTTCTGCTCGAGCGACAGGTACGTGA
The DNA here is from genome assembly GCA_038319425.1 of Gemmatimonadales bacterium. Lineage (GTDB taxonomy): Bacteria > Gemmatimonadota > Gemmatimonadetes > Gemmatimonadales > Gemmatimonadaceae > AG11. The sequence goes on along the minus strand of JBBQDE010000278.1, from coordinate 4,104 downwards.
CGGCCAGATTGAACAGCGCGTCGCGATTCCACGGGTTCTGGCTCAGCGTCCCCTCGAAGAGCTTCACGGCATCGGCATTGTGGTTCGTACGCGCCGCATTCACCGCGGAGTTGAGGAGATCCTGGTATTCATAGTTCGACGGGCTGGCGACCAGCCCCTCGTAGCTCTTCACGAACGCGGCCGTATCGCCGGCGAGCAGGAGCGCGGTCTGATAGCTCTGGCGGCCGCCGTAAAGGTAGGAACCCCGGGTGTTCGGCACGGCCACGAGTTGCGCGTAGAGGTCCGCCGCCTTGCGCGCGGCTGCGGTGCGGGCGGCCCCAGTCCCTGCCTGCGCCTCGTTCAGGTAGACGCTGCCGGCATTAGCGAGCATCTGTCGCCGAACGTCCCGATAGGTCGTGTCGCGGCCCGCGACTTCCGCCGCCTTGGTCCAGTACTCCACCGCCTTGGCGTTATCGTTCCGCTTGGCGGCCACGCTGCCGAGCACCATGGTGCCGTACGGGGACGACGGATAGAGGCGGTTCGCCTGGGTGGCGTAGTACTCGGCTGAATCGAGCTTGTCGGCGTTCAGCGAATTGATCGCCCCGTTGGCGGCATCCAGGTAGAACTTGTGGCCGCCGCGGTAGTACGCCGTGTTGTCGGAGCAATTCGGCTTGGCCGTCTCGACGATCTTGAATGCCGAGTCGAGCGCACCTACGAGGTCGATCCTGCCGTCAGGGTTGGTGGTGAAGCCGAGATCCCCACGCTTGGCGGTGGCGCCGATGCCGGGCTGGTTGAGCCACAGGCTGAGGGCCTCGCCGAGCACGTAGGCTCGCGAGACCGGCTCGTCGGCCGACTTGTCCGGCAACTCCACGAGCTTCACGACGTTCTTCAGGTTCGTAGCCGCCACCGGCGTGCCAGTCGCCTGCTGCGCGACTCCGAAGCTGAGCGTGGCGCGTGCCGTATTTCCCTTCATGGCGTCCCCGATGTCGCACTTGGGGGCGGCTGCCTGCGCACCCAGTACCGAGGCGGACGCGAGCAGCGCACCGGCGACGAAGCGATACCTACCGAGCAGAGCCATCAGTAATCTCCTGAAAAGTGCGAGGCGGTCCGAAGCGGACCTCCAAGGGATGCCATCGCCGTACCCGACCCCGCTAGCGGCGTTCCGCCGCGCTCAGGGCCAGCTGGAAAATATCAGCCGGGCGCCTTCCGGTCGCCAGTGCGACGCGCTGGACGTCGTCGAACTCCGGTTTCGTTCGCGTGCCACCTCCGGGCAGCTCGACACGCTTGACGCGAACCGTATGCCCGAGGACGTCCACCTGCCCCTCCGATCGTGCCAGTGTGATGCGGCTGACGTGGCTCCGCCGCACCCCGATCGTGGTGGTCTCGCGCAGGAGCAGCAACTCCAGGCGGTCGGCGTCCGCCGGGCGACACAGCACCTCGATCCGCGTGCCCTGTCGGCCCTTCTTCATCGTGGACCCGAGCAGCACCACGTCGAGGGCGCCGTCATCTCGCACGTGCTCTACCATACCGGCGAGATACTCCGGCGACATGTCATCCACGTCGCAGGCCAGCACATCGACGCGCTCACGGCCGCCACCGCCCGCGTTGCCCGCGGGCTCCACGTCGGCGAGAATGATCCGCAGTGCGTTCGCGCGCCCGGGAAAATCCTTCGTGCCGGCGCCGTATCCGCTGCGCCTCGGCACATACTCCTCGGGCGGCGCGCCGGTGGAGAGCACGCGGACGAGCGCGGCTCCCGTGGGCGTCACGAGCTCCCCCGCCCCATCCGGGCCCGGACGCACGGTGTGACCCTCGAGCAGCTTGAGGGTGGCCGGCGCAGGTACGGGCAACAGTCCATGCGCCGCCCGCACCGTGCCGTCACCGAGGCGAACCGCGCCACAGCGGACGTCCTCGACGCCGAGCACGTCGAGTCCCCAGATCGCCCCGACGACGTCGAGGATGGCATCCACCGCGCCCACCTCGTGCAGGTGCACTTCCTCCGCCGGCATGCCATGGATCTCGCCTTCGGCCGTGGCGATGGCGAGGAACGCCGCGTCGGCTCGTGCCCGGACGGGCTCCGGCGCCCCGGACCGAGCGACAAGCTCGCGAATCTGTGCGATGTGGCGACCGTGCGGCTGCGGCGGGATCGCGAAGTCCACCTTGACGCAGACGAGCTCCCCGCGAAGCACCTCGCGGATCCCGACCGTCACGTCAGCCAAGCCGAGACGCGACGGTAACGACCGAAGCCATTCGGGATCCAGTCCAACGCCCAGCAGCGCGCCGAGAGTCATGTCGCCGGCGATGCCGCTGAATGGATCGAGGATGGCTGTGCGCATCGAGAGCTGGATGGTTAGGCAGTGAAAGGTGCTGGTGAACGCAAACTCGTCGCCGTCAGAAACGGTAGGACGCGCCGCTTCCCGTGTTGAACAACAACACTTCGGCGTCGGGCGCGATTCGCTTGTCGCGGACGAGCAGCTCCAGCACGCCCAGCGCGCATCCGCCTTCAGGCGCGGCGTCGACGCCCGAGGCACGAGAGAGCCGAAGCGTGTCTCGCCGAATGACCTCTTCGCCTACGGACGCCGCATCGCCATCGCTCTCGTAAAGCGCGCGCAGGATCAACCGGTCGCCGAGCGGCCCTGGCACGCGGAGTCCGCTGGCGTGCGTCGTGGGGTTTTCCCATGGGGTGGCGTGGTCGGCGTGCTGGCGAAAGGCGCGCACCATCGGTGCGCACCCGTCGGCCTGGGCCACCACCATGCGCGGCAGGCGCACATCCTGGGGCAGCCAGCCGCCGTCGCGCATCTCCGCGAACACCTTCCACATGCCGATCAGGCCCGTGCCGCCGCCGGTGGGATAGATCACGTGCGTCGGCAACGACCAGCCGAGCTGCTCGGCCAGCTCCAGCCCCATCGTCTTCTTCCCTTCGATCCGGTATGGCTCGCGCAGCGTGGAGACGTCGAAGTAGCCATGCTCGGTGGCGAAGGCGCGCGACTGCTTGCCCGCATCGCCGATGTGGCCATCGACCAACTGCAGATCGGCACCGAGGGCGCGGATGGTGGCAAGGATCGGACTGGGGGTGCTGGCCGGCGCGTACACGCGGACGGGAATCCCCGCGGCGGCGCCGTAGGCGGCGAGTGCCGCACCCGCATTGCCGGCCGTCGGCACGACGAATCCCGGGACCTGCAACGCCTTGGCGCGGGTGACCGCCGCGCTCATGCCGCGCGCCTTGAACGACGCCGTGGGATTGAGCCCTTCGTCCTTCACCCAGAGCCGGGCGATGCCGAGCTCGCGCGCCAGCGCGGGCAACTCATGCAATGGCGTCGCGCCTTCGCCCAGCGACACGGGCGCTTCGCCCTCGCCCAGCGGCAGCACGGCGGCGTACCGCCACATGTCCCACCGCGGCGCGATCGCATCTCGCGACGGCCAGGCCGAGTCGTAGCGCACGAGAAAAGGTTGGCCGCATCGCGGACAGATCGATGCGAGCGTGTCGCCCGGCTGTGAGTGATCGCAGGCGGAACAATCGAGGTGCCAGGTGCTCACGTGGTGGTGGGCTCGGGAGAGGTGACGGGCGTCGATGCGTCAGCACGGGAGTCCGGCTTCGTGTCGGACGCGACTGACGGCGGCGGCGTGATGGGCGGCGTGGTGGGCGGCGCGCCCGGCGCCGGCGCGAGCGCGTCGCTCGCGCGCAGCGCATCGAGGATCTTCTGGCCGCTCTTCACCGAGAAGCCGGAAACGGCGGCGATCTGCTCGGGCGTCGCGTCGCGAATGGCCTGCACGCTCCCGAAGGTCGTGAGCAGTCGCCGACGTTTGCTGTCCCCGATGCCGGGAATGCGAAGCAGCTCGGAGGTGATGGTTCGCACCGACCGGCGCTTGCGCTGGAAGGTGATGGCGAAGCGATGCGCTTCGTCGCGCGCCTGCTGGAGCATGCGGAGCGACGGCGAGCGCCGAGACAGGCGGATCGACTCGCTCCGGCCGAGCAGGAAGATCTCTTCCTCGCGCTTGGCGAGGCTCACAACCGGCATCGACTCGAGTCCGAGCGCGCGGAGCGCATCGGCGGCCGCGTTGAGCTGTCCCTTGCCGCCGTCGATGACGACGAGGTCGGGCAGCGACCGCTCCTCATCGAGGCGGCGC
>JBBQDE010000277.1:0-4693 GCA_038319425.1 Gemmatimonadales bacterium | reverse complement strand
AGCGCGACCTCCATGTCCACGCGCAGCTCGGGCACGAGATCGTCGGGGGTGAGCACCGACCGCGCCGAGTCGTCGAAGCAGCGAGCAAACGCATCGACCTGATCACGAGCGATCGTGACGCCCGCGGCGCTGCGATGTCCGCCGAAGCGCTTCAGCAGGTGGCGACAGCGGGCGATGCCGGCGTGAAGATCGAACCGCGAGATGGAGCGCCCCGAACCCTTCCCCTCATCGCCATCGAGGCCGATGAGGATGACGGGACGGCCGAACTCCTCCACGAGACGCGACGCGACGATGCCGATGACCCCCGGATGCCATCCCTCCTCGGCCAGAACGATGCCGAAGGTGTCCTCGAGATCCATCCGGAGGACACGGCGTCGCGCGTCGTCCAGCACCGCGCGATCGATGTCCTGCCGCTTCACGTTGAGCTCTTCCAGCTCCCGCGCGATGGAGTTTGCTTCGTGCTCATCGGTGGCCAGCAGCAGCTCGACGCCCCGCAGCGCGTGACCGAGCCGCCCGACCGCGTTGAGGCGCGGCGCGAGGATGTACCCCACGCGACCCGCGGTGAGCGGCTTGCCATCGAGCCCCGCGGCCCGGATAAGCGCGCGCAGCCCGACATTCTTCGTTTCGCCGAGCATCCGGAGCCCGTAGCGCGCGAAGACGCGGTTCTCGCCGCGGAGCGGCGCGATGTCGGCGATGGTCGCCAGCGCAACGAGGTCGAGCATGCCGTACACGAGATTCTCGTTGCCGCCGAGCGCGCGTGTGACGGCGAGCGCAAGCTTGAACGCCACGCCGACCGCGGCGAGATCCTTGTCCGCCGACTCGCAGCCCGGGCGCTTGGGGTTGAGGACGGCATAGGCATTCGGCAGGTCTCCGCCGGGCAGGTGGTGATCGCTGATGATCACGTCGATGCCCGCGTCCTGCAGCGCCCTGACCGGCGTCACCGCGCTGGTGCCGCAGTCGCAGGTCACGACCACGGTGGCGCGCGCCTCGCGCGCGGCGCGCACCCCAGTGTCGCCGAGGTCGTAGCCGTCGCGACGATGCGGGATGAACGGCACCACCGTTCCGCCGAGGGCGCGGAGGGCGCGCGTGAGAAGCGCGGTGGAGCTCATCCCGTCCACGTCGTAGTCGCCGTGCACGAGGATGGTCTCCTTGTCGCGAATCGCTCGAACGAGGCGATCCACCGCACGGCCGAGGTCGAGTAGCTGCTCCGGAGGGAACAGCATGTCCAGGCGCGGGCGCAGGTACCGCTTCGCCGATTCCGCCGGCGCATGCCCGCGCGCGGCGAGCAGGCGACAGATGGGCGCCGGGAGTCGCAGCTCGTCGCTGAGTGCCTGCACCACCGCCGCGTCGGGTGGCTCGGGCAGGAGCCAGCGGGTGCGGGGGCGAGCGGCGAGCGCGGGAGCGGTCATGCGTGAAAGCTAGGCGTCGGCGGCGCCCCGTTCAACGCTGCTGGCGCGTCATTCTCCCGCGTACAGCAGCACGCCGCACCCTTCGCACATCTCGAGCGAGCCGGAGGCCGCCATCGCCGCGCGGCGCTGGGTGGGAATCGCCGTGTCGCACGCGCTGCAGGATTGGCCGCGCAGCGGAAACACGGTCTCGCTCCGGCGGCGGGCGCGCACCCTGTCGTACTTGGTCAGCATGGGACGCGGAACGGCGCGCGACGTCTCGTCGCGCTTCCTGCGCGCGTCCGCCATCTCGCGCTCGATGGCGACGCGATCGGACGCGAGCGACGCACGCGCCTCCGTCTGCCGACTCTCGATCTCAATGAGCTGACGCTCGAGATCGGCCACCTGATGCCGCGTCTCGTTCACGCGTCCCTGCACGTTCGAGGTATCGCGCTCGCTCTCGTCCACCATGCGCTTGGTCTGCTCGAGCTGCGCCATGGCCGCAGTCGCTTCGCGCGGGCTCGTGACGCTCTCGAACTGCCGCTGGCTGCGCTCGAGGAGCTGGCGATGCGTTTCCGTGCGGCCGCGCGCCTCGCGGTGGCGCGCCTCCTCGGCGTCCACCGCCTTGCGCGCCCGCTCGAGGGCACCGGACACCTTCCCTCGCTCCTTCTCCAGCGCGGCGAGCCGCGGCGCAAGCGACGCGAGGCGCGCTTCCAGTTCGTAGATGCCGAGGTCGTCGTGCTGAACGGCGAGGAGGGCGGAGACGTCGGTATGCATGGCATGGCCGGTGTGAGCGTATGACCGCGAGACCGGAGGACGGAACGTCGCAGTGGCTGCTACTCAATGATAATAGCCACGAACACCCCCCTCTACCGAAACTGCTTCCACGGCCCCCCACCAAGCGATCGCAGCTCCTCCACGAGCTGCATCTTCTCCTGGGTGAGCACATCCTTCTCGTCGCTCGTCGCGAGCGGCATCACGGCATCGATCTCTTCCATTCGGCGGGCGAGCTCTCCCTTGTGAATCGCGGCCAGGCTTCCCGCCACCGCTTCGTCGGCGTGCTCGAGGCCGCCCGTCTCCTCGAGCAGGTCCTGCATCACCACTACGGCGTCGCCCGTGAGCGACGCGGCAAGGACGTCGAAGCCGGCGTCGGCACCATGCTCCACCATCGCCGCGAAGATCGGGCGCATCTCCGGATCGCGAAAGCTCTCGGCGCCGACCCGCTCGATGACCTGCTCGAGGTACGCCGGTCGATGAAGCAGCACGCGCACGAGCTCGCGCTCGGCCGCCATCGTGCGCTCGCCGCCGATGCGCCGGCGCTCCCCACGCCGCATGCGCGCGACGTCGGGCAGCGGCGCAGGACGGCTGCGCGGTTCGCGCGGCTCCATTGCGCCCGCGTCCGGGTCTAATGGGCGATCCGTCCGCGCGGTGCGCGCGCGTGAAGGTGTCGTGATCTCGCGCTCCAGAAGCTCGCGGGTCACGCCGGCGGCGGCACTGGCGTGTCCGAGGTAAATGTCGCGTGTGAGCGGATCGCTCGTCGCGCGCAGCGTCGGCAGCAGCCGGTCGAGCGCCTGGCGCTTCTTCCGCAGGTCGGCGAACCACCCACCGCGCTCGAGAATCTGGATCTTCCGCTCGAACACGTCGATCGACGTTGCGAGCTGGGCCTCGAGGCCGCGTGCGCCGTTCACCCGGACGAAGGTGTCGGGATCCTCGCCCTCCGGCAGCGTGACGACCTGCACCGACGCACCCTGACGGAGCAGCTCGTCTCCGGAGCGAAAGGTGGCCTTGAGCCCCGCCTTGTCCGAATCGTACAGCAGAAAGACGCGCTCGGTGTACCGGCGGATCAGCTTCGCCTGGTCCTCCGTGAGCGCTGTGCCCATCGGCGCGACGACGCTCTCCACACCGGCGCCCATCAGCCGCATGGCGTCGAAGTAGCCTTCCACCACCAGCATGCGTTCGTCGCGGCGGGCCGCCTGCTTCGCCCAGTTCAGGCCATAGAGCAGCTTTCCCTTGGTGAAAACGGGCGACTCGGCGGAGTTGAGATACTTCGGCTCACCCGGCCCGAGCAGGCGACCGCCGAAGCCGACGACGTGACTGGACACGTCATAGATGGGAAAGATCAACCGGCCGCGAAAGCGAGGGCGTGGATCCGTGGCGCCCTCCGGCGTAACGAGCAGACCCGCCTGGACCAGGCGCTCGTCCTCGAAACCGAGGGCATTGAGGTAGGCGCGCATCAGCCCGATCTCGCGCGGCGCGAACCCGAGCCCGACGCGATCTGCCAGCTCGCGCGTCACCTCGCGCTGCTCGACGTACGCGCGCGCCTCGCGACCGAGCTCGTCCTCCCAGAGCGTGCGACGGAAGTATTCGGCGGCGGCGCCGTTGACTTCCCAGAATGGCTCGCGGTCGTCCTTCTCGTCCGGACTGCGGCGAGATTGCGTCTCCACAACTTCGACGCCGGACTTCTCGGCGACCATCCGCACGGCGGTCGGCCAGTCCACGCCCAGGCGCGCGGTGAGGAACTTGAACACGTCGCCGCTCTCGTGACACACGAAGCAGTAGTACATCTGCTTCTTCGCCGACACGGAGAAGTTGCGGTGCGTGCCCTGGTGAAACGGGCAGGGTCCGCGGTAATCCGCTCCCTGGCGCTTGAGCTCCACGTATTCGCCGATGATGCTCACGATGTCGGCCGTCTCGCGCACGCGCTCGATCGTCGCTTCGCTGATCATGCGAACACCGCAATCGTGACGCCGGCGCCGCCTTCGTTCCAGGCCCCCATGCGAAACTCGCGCACGCGAGTGTCCTTGCGCAGCATCTCATCCACCACCTGCCGCAGCGCGCCGGTGCCCTTGCCATGGATGATCCGCAGGCTCTTGAGGTCGGCGCGGATGGCGCTGTCGAGCGCCTGCATCACCGCACCTTCCGCCTCATCGGCGCGCAGGCCCAGCAGGTTGATCTCGGTGCTCACGTGCACGTCGGGCGCGTCGCCGAGATAGCTCACGGCGGCGTCCACCGGCAGCTGCTCTGTCCGTCGGAGCGTGGCCACGGCCACGGTGAGCTTCATCGACCCGACGGCGACGACGGCCTCCTTGCCCCGGACGTCGATCACCCGCCCGATCTTCCCACCGAGCGACGCGACTTCCACCGCATCGTTCACCGCGACGGGCCCGGGCGCACCGGCCACCGGGCGCGCATGTCGCCGTGACGCGGCGCGCTCCTCATGGTCGAGCCGGTCGAGGACATACGCTTGCCGCGCCGCCAGCTCTACCGCGGGTCGGCGCGCCGCTCGTCCCCTCGCGTCGGGGGCGGCA
>JBBQDE010000276.1:0-4694 GCA_038319425.1 Gemmatimonadales bacterium | reverse complement strand
AGCTGCGCACCAGGCGCACCGGCGCGGCGGCCTTCGATGCGAGCGAGCCGAGAAAGCCCGGCTCGGGTGTGGAGTCCACCTGCACGGCCAGGCTGTCGGTGGCCACGATGGTGGGTTGCTGCTGGCCGCGCGCGGCCGGCGCGGCGACGGCGAGCACCACGAGGCCGAACCAGAGCCGATGTCGTGAGCGTGTCATGGGATACTTCTACCGGCAGAGGGGGAGTTGGGTCCCCCTATCATTAGCAGTATTCATTCCAATGAGAAACATTTGATCAACCATTGACACTCGCAACCGCTCCCACGTGGGTTTAATGAGGACGTTTGCCGGGCTCGTCCGCCGTGTAGGGATGGTGGAGGGTTACCCGGTCTGCCCGCTTGCCTCGCACGCGGAGATTGAGCCCTTCGACGAACAGCGAGAACGCCATCGCGAAGTAGATGTACCCCTTCGAGATGTGCTGATCGACCCCCTCAGCGATGAGAGTCGTGCCGATCAGGAGCAGGAACGCGAGCGCGAGCATCTTCACCGTCGGATGGTTCTCGACGAATCCGCTGATCCGGCCCGCAAAGACGAGCATCACCAGCAGCGCGAGGATCACGGCCGCAATCATGATCGCGAGCTGATCCACCATCCCGACCGCGGTGATGACGGAATCCAGCGAGAACACGACGTCGAGCAGGAGGATCTGCACGATCACCGCGGCGAACGACGGCGCGACGCGCGCCGACGACTCCCCCTCCTCCCCCTCGAGCCGCTGATGCATCTCGTGCGTGCTCTTCCCGATCAGGAAGAGACCACCCACGATGAGGATCAGGTCCCGCCCCGAGATCTCGTGCCCGAATACGGCGAACAGGGGCGCCGTGAGCTTGATGATCCACGAGAGCGAGAGCAGCAACAGGATCCGGGTCACGAGCGCGAGGCCGAGGCCAATCGTCCGCGCGCGCTTTTGCTGCGCGGCGGGCAGCTTGCCCGCGAGTATGGAGATGAACACCACGTTGTCCACGCCGAGCACGATCTCGAGCGCGAGCAGGGTGGCGAGGGCGATCCAGGCCTGTGGGTCGGAGAGGAGTTCCATGTACGATCGCTGAGTTGAGACGGACGATGTTGCCCGGCGCGAAAGTTATCGCGGCTGCACCGGCTCACGCTTCACAGCGTCTTCAAATACTCGATCAACTCCCACTTCTGCGCGTCCGACAACCCCAACGACGGGCGCTCGTGGCCGTGGTTGCCCAGCCCGGGGGCGCGGGTATCGTACAGCTCGGGGATGGACCAGGGCACGTACCCGGCCGGATAGCGCCACGTGTCGTCGGTCCAGCGCACGCCGGCGATGCCGACCTGTGCGAAGTCCATCTCGTGGCCGCCAACGAGGAAGCGCGTCGGCCGGTCCTTCGGCGTGAGCAGCTGCCACAGCGTGGGCACGCTGCCGTTGTGCAAGTAGGGCGCGGTCGCCCAAAGCCCGGACAGGATCGGGGCGACGTAGCCCCCCGTGCGTTCGGAGCGCATGTGCCGGCCGTACGCACTTCGCGCGAGACGCGAGACGAGGGCGCTGTCCACCACCGCCCATCGCGCCGAATCGGTGCCCATCACGCTCTGCTCGATGAGCGCGTTCGGGAAGGTGGCCAGCGGCCGCGGTGCACCCTCGCCGTACGTGCCGTGACACTTCGCGCAGCGCGACGCGAACACAGTCGCGCCGGCGCGCATGCGGACCGAATCGATCGCACCGGGAAAGGGGGGCGGCGCGTACGACCTGCCGAGCCACCGCATCACCGGGCGCATCGCGGGAATCGCCCGCTCGCCCACATCCGGAGCGACGCCCATCGTGGACACGGTGAAGAAGGCGACGATGTCGGACAGCGAGTCCAGATGCGACGGCGTCACGCTCGCCGCGGACATCTCGACGTCGGAGCGTGCAGCGCCGGGCGGCGCGTAGATGCCGTCGGCGAGCAGCGACGTCCGCAGCCCGCGGCTCGCGAGATCGGGGATGGACGTGAAGCCGACGTCGGCGTGCCGGGTGACGATGCCGGGCTGCAAGCCGAGCATCTGTCCGAGCGATGCAACGCCGTTGGTGCGGCCGGCGCCGCCGTTCGAGAACGGCGACGGTCCCGCGCCGGCCTCGCGCAGCTCGGCGATGCGCCCCGCCACCCGCGGCAGCACGAGGAATCGCAGCGTGAGCCGCTCGGCGCGCCCCATCTCCGGAAAGATCTCCGCGATTCGGGCTCGAAGCGCGCCCCGGTCGCGAATGGCCGACGCGAGCGCGAGGAAGACCGCCTGGGTGTACGCCTCCAGGTTGATCGAGGTATTGGGCAGCCCCACCCAGGCCGCGCTCGTCGCTCGGCCATCGACGCCGTACACGACTCCCGCGTGACAGGTGGCGCAGCCGATGTTCACTGCGTCGATGCGCACGAACGACGTCGGCCCGCGCACCTCGCGCTGCACCATGCCGATCGGCCGATCGCGGCGCGGCAGCGCGAGCGTGGCCGGCCAGTTCGCGATCCGTTCCGGCGAGACGAAGCCGAATTGGCGATAGACGTCGGGCAGGTCGGCGCGGCCGAGATGCGTGGCGCGCACACGCTCCTCGCGCATCAGGAGCGCCGTGGCGACGACCTTGTACGGAAGGGCGTTCGTCTCGAGCGTGGCGCGGGTGACCCCGCCGAAGTCGTCCAGCACGAATCCCGCGATGCCCGCGTCGGCCGGATCATCGAGCGTGTGCGCGAGCAGCGCGCCCACGAACGCCACGCCGAGCATCGACGCGAGCGTGACGATCATCCACGTGGACACTCGGCCGCCGAGCATCGAAAGGGAACGCGTCATGTCTCGAGAATACGAAGTGGACCGGGAAGGCGTCGGGATGGGCGGCCTCTGAGTGCGTTTGCCGGATTTTCAACTGCTCCAACATCGATGCGAATCGCTCCTGGCGCACCCAGGGGCCAGTGGCGACTTACACTAGCGCGGTGAACGGCGAACGGTGAACGGCGCACGATGAACGCTGAGTGGCACAGGGGGTAGCAAGAGCCGTGAGCGGTCTATGGACCGGTTGCGTTCCCCACAGGGTTGAGCCGCACGGTAAGTTCGATCGATCCTCGCCCCGATGGGTCATCGATGAAGCGTGTCGTCGCTCTTGCCGTTGCTGTGGTCCTCGCGGTGCTGGCTGTCGCGACGGTGGCGCCGCCGATCGCCATGCCCATGCTCATCCTCTCGGTCGGGGCGACGGAGCTGTCCCCACTGCTCGTGCTCGCGTCGTTGGCGTGGTTGCCCATCGCACTCCTACTGCTGCGCGGCCATCGCGTCACTCGAGGTGTCGTCGGTGCGGGGCTACTGCTCGCCGGCGCCGTGTCGATGCGTCCGCTCGCGCAGTTTGCCGCAACCGCCCATCGCGCCGGTGCGCAGCTCGGCGGCGCGTCGCCCGGATGGTCGCCGGCCGCGATGCTGCGCAGCGAGTCGAATGCAGCGGGAATAACACAACAGTCGATTCGCTACGCCGCCGCGGATGGCAGTCCGCTCACACTTCGGCTCTATCGTGGCGCGGCGCCGGGGCTCCGTCCCACCGTGGTCGTGGTCTACGGCGGTGCCTGGCGCGGCGGCGATCCATCGCAGGGCGAGCGCGTGAGCCGCGCGCTGGCCTCGCGCGGCTTCACGGTTGCCGCGATCGACTATCGTCATGCGCCACGCTTTCGGTATCCGGCCCAGCTCGACGACGTGCGCGGTTCGCTCGCGCTGCTGAGCGACTCCTCGCGCGCCTGGGCGATCGATACGACGCGCATCGCGCTGCTGGGTCGCTCGTCGGGCGGACACCTTGCCGAGCTGGCCGCGTTCACGCCTGGCCGCGTGGCGGTGCGGGCGGTGGTGGCGATCTATTCGCCGTTCGATCTGGTGAAAGGCTACGACGATCGCCCCAGCCCCGACCCGCTCGATGTGCGCGCCGTGCTGCGCGACTTCCTGGGCGGCACGCCGGTGGAGCAGCCCGCGCGGTATCGCGACGCCTCACCATCGGCGCACGTGCGGCCTGGCTTGCCGCCGGTGCTGCTGCTCTACGGTGCGCGCGACCACGCGGTAAAGCCCTCGTTCAACCGCGATGCGGCGGCCGCGCTCCGTGCGGCGGGAGGACGCGTGGTGCAGGTGGAGATCCCGTGGGCGGAGCACGGGTTCGACCTGGCGCCGGGCGGGTTGGGCGCGCAGCTCGGCTATGAGGCGGTGGTGAGGTTTCTGGAGCGCGAGATGGCGCCGTGACTACGGGCGGCGCTGCGCGCCGCCTGACTGCCCAACTGCGTTGCTGGCGCCCCGCGTCACTGCTTCACCGTGACGCTCGGGGGCCCGTCCAGCCGAGCCGCGCTCGGGCGCACGTCGAAGATGCCGTTCGCGAAATCCAGGTGCATGCGCGTCGCCAGCGCGACATCGCTGCCGATCATGCCGTCGAATTCGACGAACGTCCAGCGGCGATCCGGCGTGACCGGGATGTTCCGAAGCGCGATCGCATAGTCGCCGTCACTCAGCGACACGTCGCGCACGACCCACTGCGTGCGGTGCTTCTCCGGACCCAGCCCACCGATCGTCATATGTCGTGCGGCGATCGGCGTGCGTGGGAGCTTCCGCAGCAGCGCGGTCGTCACGAACGTCCCCTCGGCGCCGGTGTCGAGACCGAACAACACCGGACGACCGTCGCGAGTGACGAGCTTCACCACCGGATATCCGACCCAGA
>JBBQDE010000275.1:0-4703 GCA_038319425.1 Gemmatimonadales bacterium | reverse complement strand
AGAAGGTGAGAAGGTGAGAAGGTGAGAAGGTGAGAAGGTGAGAAGGTGAGAAGGTGAGAAGGTGAGAAGGTGAGAAGGTGAGAAGGTGAGAAGGTGAGAAGGTGAGAAGGTGAGAAGGTGAGAAGGTTCCCCTTCTCACCCTTTCACCCTTTCACCCTTTCACCCTTTCACCCTTTCACCCTTTCACCCTCCGTTACCCGATGGCTCATCGCCCGGTCCACGGGGTATATTTCCTCCACCCCTCCAACGGAGAACCATCAAATGGGTGTCTCGCTTCCCGGGACCCTCGTTCGTTCTGGCGCAGACCGCGCGACGCTGGTGCGTCGGACTTACGGCCTCGTCTTCGTCAGCGTCATCATCACCGCGCTCGGCGTCGCCTTCTGCCTGAGCACCCCGAGCCTGTTCGAGGCGACGGCCCGGCATCCGTTCATCACGATGATCGCGATGTTCGCCCCCCTCTGGATGGCGATGAAGGCACGGCGCGAATTTCCCAAGAACATCGCGCTCACCCTCATCTTCACGTTCATCGAGGGCATCTTCATCGCGCCGTTCCTGGCGCTCGCCGAGTCGCGCACCCCGGGCATCATCGGCCAGGCCGGACTGCTCACGCTGTCCACCTTCGGCGCCCTCTCGCTCTACGCCGTCGTCAGCAAGCGCGATTTCAGCGCGTGGGGCAGTTTCTTCATGGTCGGCCTGTGGGTGCTGATCGCCACGTCGCTCATCAGCTTCTTCTTCCCCAGCACCCTCGGCTCGCTCTGGATCGCCGCCGGCACGGTGCTCGTGTTCAGCGGGCTGCTGGTGTTCGACACCTGGCGGATCGTGCGCTCGGGCCAATACGGCCCCGACGACTACGTGCCTGCCGCGGTGAACATCTATCTCGACCTGCTGAACATGTTCCTCGCCATCACGCGCCTGCTCGGCGGCGGTCGCCGCTGACGTAGTCCCGGGATGCGCGGCCTCACCGCCGTTTTTGCCCACCCCGACGACGAGACCTTCGCGATCGGGGGGACGCTGGCCCGATACGCGGGCGACGGGGTGCGATGCACGCTCTACTGCGCCACTGACGGGGATGCCGGACAATCGTCCGGCATCCCCGTGTCATCCCGGGCCGAGCTGGCGGCGCTGCGGCGCGACGAGCTCCGTGCGGCCTGCCGCGTGCTCGGCGTCGCAGCCCTGGAATGCGGCGGCCACCCCGACGGCGCGCTCGCCGCGACGGATCCGGAGCTCGTGATGGCGGATGTCGTGCGGCTCATCCGGCGCGAGCGGCCCCAGGTCGTGCTGACCTTCGGGCCCGAGGGCGCACCGACCGCGCATCGCGACCACCGCGCCATCTCCCGACTGGCCACCGCCGCGTTCCTCCTCGCCGACACCACGACGGCGTATCCCGAGCAGTTGGCACAGGGGCTCGCGCCGCACCGGGCCGATCGCCTGTGCTACGTCACCTGGCCCGCCAGGGCGCCGGGATTCGAGCCGGCGACGGAGGGACAGCCGATCGACGTCAGCGTCGACGTGCGCGAGTGGCTCGGGACAAAGGAGCAGGCGTTCGAGATGCACCGCACGCAGCACCAGCACCGGGCGCACTTCGAGCGGCTCGCCCTCGACGACACCGAGGAGTACTTCGTGGCGATCGGGATACCGGCGCCACGCCACGCCACTGACCTCTTCGCCGGGCTGCCGTAGCGAGACGTCTCACGGCGGTGCTCCAACGCTGTCCCCTGGCGCGCGGGCTGCCTTCGCACCGCCGTGCCATCGACGCTAGCTCACGCCGAGCGTCTCGATCGTCCCCGCCAGCGTCAGGTCGTTGTCCGTGATTCCGCCGGCGTCGTGCGTGCTGAGCGTGCAGGTGACCTTCGTGTAGCGGATGTCGATGTCGGGATGATGGTTCATCTTGTCGGCCGCGCGGGCCACGCGCTGCACGAAGTCGATCCCGTCGGAGAACTTCTTGAAGGTGAAGGTCTTGGTCAGCACATCGGCGCGTCGCGCCCAGCCCGGAAGCGAGCCAAGGGCGCGCTGGATCTCGAGATCGGAGAGGCGAGGAGGCATGGGCGGTCTGGTGGTGGTGAGGGACGCGCTAGATGATACACCGAACGGCTCCCCGATCATAGGCGACGACAACTCCGACGATGACAGATCGAGCTCCCCTCAGAAGCCCCGGCGTGCGATTTCCCCCACCCCTGCTGTTCATCGGCGGGCTGGTGGTGAGCTGGCTGCTCGACCGGCACGTGCACCCGTTGCCCCTCGGCCAGGAGCGCGAGCTGGCGGCCACCTTCGGCATGCTGCTGCTGGCGGTCGGCCTGGCGCTGATGGCGTGGGGCATGATCACCTTTCGCGGCGCACGCACCGCGATCATCCCCATGCACGGCGCCAGCCGCCTCGTCGTGCACGGGCCCTACCGGTTCACCCGCAATCCCATGTATACCGGCTTCACCTTCGCCTACCTCGGCATCGCGCTCATCCTGAACTCCGCGTGGCCCCTGCTCGCCCTGCCGATCGTGCTCGCCCTGCTCGTGCGACTGGTGATCCGCCGCGAGGAAGCCTACCTCGCGGATGCGTTCGGCGCGGAGTATTCGGCCTACCGCCAGCGCGTGCGCCGGTGGCTGTGAGACGGATCGGCGTTGTCGCTCGCCGCGGCCGCTACGTCGCCGGATCGGACGGAACGCGACGCGTATTGGATCGCCCTCCTGGCCGTCGTGGCCTGGCGGCCGCTGGTGGAGTATTGGCGCATCTCCCGGTCGCCGACCGGGCACGGCTCGGTGGGCTTCGGCTACTCGGGCGGCACGCTGCCGCTGGCGCTCTGGATCGCCGGCCCGCCGCTCGTGCTGTTCGTGCTATGGCTGGCGACGCGGACGAGAGTGGATGCGCGGACGAACGGATGAGCGGATGACCAGGACGGCCATCGCCCGTCCGCTCATCCGCTCATCCAGCCTTCACGCCGTGCACGTCAGCGTGTTGTTGCGTGCGTTCGCCTCGGCCTCGGGAAGCGGAACCACCATGGGGCCGAAGTTCGTGGTCGTGCGCTCGGGGCCCAGCTCGGTCCAGAGTCCAAACATCCGGTAGTCCACGGCGCGTGACGGACTCTCGAAGAGCAGCGAGTAGCGCTTCTGCTTGAGGATCTCCCGCAGCAGGTCGAGCCGTGTGGCGAAGTTCGCCGCCACCTTCGGCACCGTGAATCCGCCCGAGCGTGTCCGCACGGCATTCACGAGCGCGAGCGCCTCAGCGTCGCGGTTCAGGCCCCACAGCGCTTCCGCCTTCGCGAGCAGCAACTCCTCGTTGATCAGCAGCGGAATGGGCGTCGTGGGCCCGCTGAAGATCATGAACAGGTAGTCGGACGAGACTCCCTCGGTGGAGATGTTCGCCGTGGGATCCTTTCTGACCTTCGCGAGCCGCAGGTCGCCTGCCTCCGCCTCGCTCACCACCTTCGGGTTCGCGCGGTGCACGGAGGCGTCGAAGTTCTGATTCGTGAGATCGCCCGAGGCCGTGCTGTAGATGTGATAGACGCCATCACGGAAGTTGCCGGCGACGTTCGCGTACGAGGCATCGATGGCGGTGATGGCCGCGTTCAGCGCCGCCGCGTCTATTGCGCCGCTTTTCGCGAAATTCGCGAAGCCGCGATACACGTCGTTCTTTCCCTTCAGCCCGCGGTTGAACTTGACGAAGCCCGCCGGCGTATCGAATGCGCCGTTCGATCGGAATCCGCCCGGCAGCACGAACGGGAACGAAGCCCCCGCGGCCGCGAGGTCCGTCTGCGCCGAATCGAGCAGCGCCGTGATGTACGCCAGCACCGCCGGCTTGCAGCGAATCGGATCGAGAGCGCCCTGGCCGAGCGCGATCGGCACGCCGATCGTGTCGCGCATCTCGATCAGCCGAATGTACTGCACCGCCTTCATCGTCTGCGCGTAGCCGCGCGCGCCGGCGATATCCGCGGTGCTGAATCCGGAGCCGCCGAGCCCAGCCACGAGCTCATTCGCGCTCCGCACGGTGCGGTAGTGCGAGGTCCAGAGGAAGTTCGTCACGAACGCGCTCGGGTTGAACTGGCCGAGCGGGTTGTTGATGTAGCGCGGATCGGCGGCGTCGATGCGATACGCGTCGCGCCCCATCGTCTCCATGATGAGGATCTGGAAAGCGTGGTTCTCCCGGTCGCCGGCGAGGATGCCCGACACCTGCGACTGGAGCGCCGCCGACGACGGAATCGTCACCGGGATGACCGGGTTGTTGTAGTTGGGAATCTCGGCGTCCGTGCACGCCAAGAGCACGAGCAGGGCGCCCAGCATGGTGAGCGCGCGCGACGTCTGCGTGGCCGGTATCATGGTCAGAACCCCACGTCGACGGTGAAGAAGAAGCTGCGCGATGGCGGGAACGGTGCGAGATCGATGAACCGGCTGATCTGCTGGTTGCCGAAGTTGCTCACCTCGGGATCCGCCCCGGTGTACTTCGTCCAGGTGTACAGGTTGCGACCGCTCACCTCGAGGCGAACGGAGCGCGTACGCTCCCCGAGCCGCGAGAACCATGATCGGGGCAGGTCGTAGCCGAGTGCCACCTCGCGCAGTTTCACGAACGACGCATCCTCGATGTACTGCGCGAAGCCCTGCGTGTCGTTGAGGTTGATGCGCGCCAGGCCGCCGTCGGGCACATCTGGCGCGAGGGCGAACGCGTCGAAGACGTTCTTCGTCACGTTCACCAGGTTGCCGCCCTTCTGCCAGTCG
>JBBQDE010000274.1:0-4708 GCA_038319425.1 Gemmatimonadales bacterium | reverse complement strand
TGATCGATCACGCCATCATGCCGCCGCCGAAGAGATCCTGATTCGGCCGCCGCCGCTCGGGCGGCTGCGCGCGGCTGTACTGTCCGGCGTCGGAGCGCGAGATCTTCTTGCGGGCCACCAATGCCTCGAGCACGAGCTCCGACGCCGCCGCGACGACGGATGCGTCGCCGCTCTCACCGAGCCCGCTCTCGTACACGACATCGAGCAGCCCCGGAATCCGGTGGAATCCCTCGACCATCGCGCCGGACGACACGTCACCGTCGACCTGCAGCGCATTTCCCTGGTCGAACCACATCACCATGTCATCCGTGTTCAGCGATCCCGCGCGCTCGTGCATCGTCGCATCCGCCGCTCGGCGAATGAGCTCGTGCGCGATCGCATGTCCGCCCACGAGCTCCCCTTCGTACTCGAGCTCGATCTTCCCCGTGATCGCGGGGAGCGCCGCATAGATGTCGCTGATGCGCGGGACCACGTCGCACTCGCCCGTCATCAGCGAGCGGCGTTCGGCGTTCGAGATTGCGTTCTCGAGCACCGAGATCGGCATGCGCTGCGAGACGCCCGACCGCTTGTCGATGCGCTTGTCCATACGCGCCTCGAAGGCGATGCGCTCGATGACCTCCGAGATGAAATCGGGAACGCGCACGGGCAGCCCTCCCCGCGCCGCCCACGCCTCCTGCTGCGTGATCGCCATCCCCAGCTCCACCGACTCCGGATAGTGCGTCATGATCTCGCTGCCGATGCGGTCCTTGAGCGGCGTGATGATCTTGCCCCGGGCCGTATAGTCCTCGGGATTCGCGGTGAAGCAGATCAGCACGTCGAGCGGAAGACGGATCGGATAGCCTTTGATCTGGACGTCGCCCTCCTGCATGATGTTGAAGAGGCCGACCTGGATCTTCCCCGCGAGATCGGGAAGCTCGTTCAGCGCGAAGATGCCGCGGTTGGCGCGTGGAAGCATCCCGTAGTGAATCGTGAGCTCGTCGGACAGCACGTGTCCACCCCGGGCGGCGCGGATGGGATCGAGGTCGCCGATCATGTCGGCGATCGTCACGTCCGGTGTGGCGAGCTTTTCCACGAAGCGGCTGTCGCGGTCGACCCACGCGATCGGCGTCTCGTCGCCCGCCTCGGCGAGGAGGTTCTTCGCGTAGCGGGAGATCGGGGCGAACGCGTTGTCGTTCACTTCGCTCCCGGCGACGATCGGCATGGCGTCGTCCAACAGGCCGACCAGTGCGCGGAGGATGCGCGACTTCGCCTGGCCACGGAGCCCGAGAAGGATGAAGTTGTGGCGCGACAGGAGTGCGTTGACGATCTGCGGCATGACCGTCTCTTCGTAGCCGATCACGCCGGCGAAGAGCGGCCCGCCATTCGCGAGACGGGCGAGCAGATTCTGGCGCAACTCATCCTTTACGGACCGCAGGCGGCGGTCGGGAGCGCCGAACGGCGTGCGCTTCAGCGCGCCGAGTGTTACGGGGTGCGACGACAAAACGAAGTACCTCCAGGGACGGAAAAACGGGAGCGCGCAGACGCCCCACGCACGAACAATATGAAGCGGCGCGATTGCCAGCGCCGCAAGGGTCCGGCGATGCAGGTGCGACGGGTTGCATCGAGCGTCGGGCCGCACGGATCGGTACGCTTAATGCGCCTCGCCCGCGGCCAACGATGCTGACTTCCTCAACACCTTTCACCCGTGCCGCGTTCCGAGCGGCCTCGCGGCGTGCGGCGCCGTCGCGCTGCGTGGTTGTCGGAGCGGTCCTCCTCCTCCTCGCATCGTGCGCTCAGCCCCCCGATCTCGAGCCGCAGCTCGGCACGGTCCGCTCCTGGACCGCGACCGTGCGCCTCGCGACCGACCAGCGTCGTATCGGCGCGACGTCAGCGCGGTTCACGGCGCAGATCCGGGAGCGCGCCGAAAGGGCGCGAGGCGAGTCCGCGCGGACGCTCGGGACGGTTGCGCAGACGGCCGCTGATCGCGCCCAGGCCCGAGCCGTGCTCGATTCGCTCGATGCGGCGCTGGATTCGCTCGGCGCGCTCGCCGCGACGCCGGCCAGACGATGAAGAAGTGGGGAGAGCTCGCGCTCGGCGTCGTGACCTGCATCGGCGGCTATCTGGAGATCGGGTCCATCGCCACCGCCTCGCAGGCCGGCGCGGAGTTCGGCTTTCAGCTCGTATGGGCACTCGCGCTTGGAACGGTGTGCCTCGCTTTCCTCCTGGAGATGACCGGCCGTCTGTCGGCGGTGAGTGGACGGACGTTCACGGACCTGCTGCGGGAACGGTTCGGCGTCCGCTTCTTCCTGGCGCCGCTGATCGTCGTGCTCGTGGTCAGCCTCCTCGTGCTGGCGGCCGAGATCGGAGGCGTCTCCGTCGCGCTGCAGATGGCAACGGGCATCGGCTTTCGATGGTGGGCCATTCCGACCGCGCTCGTGGCGTGGCTGCTGCTCTGGCGCGGCACGTTCGGGCTGGTCGAGCAGGGGACGTCCATGCTCGGACTCGTCGCGCTCGTGTTCGGCGTCGGCGCCTGGGCGCTGCACCCGCAGTGGAGCGCCGTAGGGGCGGCACTCGTGCCCTCCGCGCCAGGCCACGATCGCACGCGCTACTGGTATCTCGCCGTGAGCATCCTCGGCGCGTCGGTGAGCCCGTATCTGTACCTGTTCTATTCGGCTGGCGCCGTGGAGGATCACTGGACCGTCGAGCACCTCGCTGTCAATCGGGTGAGCGCCGCGGTGGGGAACCTCTTCGGCGGCATCCTCGCGATTACCGTGATCGTCGTGGCAGCCATGGTGTTCGCACCGCGTCACATCCGGGTAGACGGATACGAGCAGTTGGCGCTCCTGCTCGGCTCTCCTCTCGGGCGCGCGGGTTTCGCGCTCTTTCTCGCCACGCTCTGCATCACCTGCTTCGGCGCAACGCTCGAGATCGCGCTGGCGGTCGCCTATATGCTGGCGCAGGGATTCGGCTGGGAGTGGAGTGAGAACCTTCCGCCGGACCATGACGCGCGGTTCAGCATCTCGTACACCGCGGTACTGCTCCTTGCCGCACTTCCCATCACGCTGGGGGCCGATCCCCTGGCCTTGACGAACATCTCGATGACGCTCACTGCGGCAAGCCTGCCGGTCACGGTCGTGCCGCTCCTGGTGCTGATGAACGACCGCGACGTGATGTCGCGATACGTCAACGGGTGGATCAGCAATACGGCATTGGTCGTGATCGTGCTGCTGTCGCTCGCGCTGTTCATCGCGGCGCTCCCCCTGCAGCTGCTCGGAGGATCCTGACCGTGGGTCGCCTGTGTCTCGTCCACGACGTGCTCGATGCGCAGCTGGTCGATGCCCGCCAGCGGAAGATCGGTCGCGTGGACGATCTCGTGCTCGCCGTTGGCGAGGGACAGCCGGCGCGCGTGGCCGTCATCCTCGTCGGAGGTCCCGTTCGCGCGGAACGCATCGGGCGGTGGATGGTCCGCCTCTCGCATGTCATGCGCGCACTCGGGCGGGTTCGCCGGAACGGCGTCAGTCGCATCGCGTTCGAGCGCGTCCGCTGCATGGGCGCCACGATCCAGGTCGAGGTGGACGGCGACTCGCTGGAGTCCGACCACATCGAGCGCTGGCTCGCCACCAACGTGGTCCGACGCATTTCGTTCGGCCGAAGTGCGGCGGGAGCGCAAGCATGAGCGAGCGCGAAGTGCGTGTCAGCCAGCTCGTCGGCCGTCGCGTCCGGGACGCGGGCGGCCGGCCGATCGGGCGGATCGAGGAGCTGCTGTGCGAGATCGAGCTTCACGAGGGTGGACGCGACTATGTCGTGCGCGAGCTGCGCGTCGGCTCACTTGGCCCGCTCGACCATCTCGGGGGGAGCACGATGGTGCGGGCGCTTCTGCGGACGCTCGTGTGGGGCACGGGTTATGAACGGTATGATATTCCGTGGAGCTGGATGGACCTCTCGGATCCGAAGCGGCCGCGTGTGAACCGCGCCGCGCACGAGCTGCGAGTCGAATAGGCAACTACGCCGTCTCCACTTCCACCTGATTGTCGTAGAACACCGGTCCATGCCCCAGGTCGGTCTCCCGCTGCGACGTCGTCTGGTTCGCGTTCGCCCCGTCGCCGGCCAGCTTGCCCCACCAGATTGATGGGGCCCACGCGACACCCTCGCGGATCGACGGCTCGACGCGCGCCTTCGCCACGAAAGCGCCGCGGTCGTTGCGCACGGTGACCATCATCCCCGCCGCGATGCCGCGCCGTTCGGCATCCGCGGGGTGGAGCAGCACTTCCGGCTCACGGGCCTGTCGGCGGAGCGACGTCACGTTCGCGAACGTCGTGTTCAGGAACGTGTGCGCCGGCGACGAGATGAGTGTCAACGGAAACCGCTTCACCAGCTCGGGATCGCGCTCGACCGATTCGTACGGGGCGATGTAGTCCGGCAGTGCGTCGAACCCCATCTCCACCATCCGCTCGGACGAGAGCTCGCACTTGCCGCTCGGCGTCGAGAAGCCTCCCTCCGCGTAGGGGAGATATGGCGTCGGCACGTTCAGGCGCATCCAGCCCCGCGCCAGCAGCTCGTCGAGCGTCACGCCGTGCAGCTTCGGTGCCTGCGACGCGAGCGCCTGCTTGATGATCGTGAGGTCGTCGTCGCGCAGCGCCTCGTGCGTCATCCCCATCCGCGCGGCGAGCAGGCGGAAGATCTCGCTGTTGGGTTTCGACCCGCCCACCGGGGCGATCGACGGCCGGTT
>JBBQDE010000273.1:0-4729 GCA_038319425.1 Gemmatimonadales bacterium | reverse complement strand
ACGGACGCGCCGGCAGGTAGACCGGAACGGTCGGTCACCTCGCCGGACGCGCCGTCGCGCCGAAGGGAAATGGTCGTCACCGTGAAGTGGTGGTGCGTGCTACCGGGTGGAGACGTGCGCGACGACCGACATGCCCGGCCGCAGCGGCCGGTCCGCGCCGAGTCCTTCCGTGACGCGGATGCGCACCGGAACGCGCTGGACGACCTTGGTGAAGTTGCCGGTGGCGTTGTCGGGCGGCAGCAGCGCGAACTTCGCGCCCGTCGCCGCGCTCAGGCTCTCCACCTTCCCCTTCGCCGTCACCCCGCCGTACGCGTCGACGTCGAGCTCGACATTCTGGCCCACGCGCAGGTCGTGGAGCTGGGTCTCCTTGAAGTTGGCCGTGATCCAGACGCCCGTGTCGGACACGACGGTGAGAAGCGGCTGGCCGGCTTGCACGAGCTGGCCGACCTCCACCTGCTTGCGCGAGACGATGCCGGCGACTGGCGCGGTGACGCGCGTGTAGGAGAGCTGGAGCGCCGCGTTGTCGCGCGACGCCTGCGCCGCACCGAGCCGCGCCTGCGCCAGCCGCACCCCCGCCTCGGCATTGGTCACGCCCGCCCCCGCCGCGCCGGCATTGTTCTGTGCCGCGGCGAGCTGCGCATGGGTCGCGTCGGCCGCAGCCTGCGCCGCATCGAGCTGCTGGCGGGAGACCACCTGCTTCGCCACGAGCTCGCGCATGCGGCGCAGGTCCGCGTCGGCCTTCACGGCGTTCGCGCGCGCCGCGGCGATGTTCGCGTCGAGTGCCGCGCGCTGGCCGGTGGCGTTCTGCACCGCCGCCTGCGCCTGGCCCTGCAACCCGTTGCCCCCCGCCGACGCGCGCGCGGCGGCCAGGTCGGCGTCGGCCTGCGCGAGCTTCACCGCGTACTCGCGCTCGTCGATGCGCACCAGCGTCGAATCGAGGCGCACGCGGTCGTTCTCCGCCACGTTCACCGCCGTGACGTAGCCGCTCACCTTGGCGAGCACGGGGACGATGTGGCCGTCCACCTGCGCGTTGTCGGTCGACTCGTGAGCGCGGCCATACAGCCACTGCTTGATCCCCCACCCGAGGCCGAAGATCACCCCGAGCGCGACGAGCGCGAGGACGATGCGGCGCTTGTTGCTCGGCGCGGCGGCCCGTACGGTGGCGGTGGGAGCGCGGGAAACGGTCGTCTGGGGCTCGGTCGCGGTAGCCATATCGATGCGTCGTGCGGGAGTGGGCGGCGCCGGAGCGCCGCGGGGGGCGGTCAGTTGAGCGCGGAGATGACACCCTGCGCGCGCGCGAGCGCGACACGGGATGCCTGATAGGCGGTGAGCGCGTCCACGAGCTGCGTGCGCGCGCTGTTGAGCGTGAGCGAGGCGGTGATCAGATCGGCGTTGCCGGACACGCCGGCTTGAAAGCGCTCGCGCGACTGCGCGACCTCCTGCTGGGCGAGGTCGAGACGTTCGCGCGCCGCCGCCACCGCTTCGGCGGATGACGCGAGGCCGAGCACAGCGATGCACACGTCGGCCTCGACCTGCGTGCGCAGGTCGCGCGCGCGGCTGTCGAGATCTCGCGCCATGGACGCCTGCTCCTCGATTCGTCCTTCGCGGCGGAAGCCGTCGAAGATCGGCAGCGACAGCATCACCCCGAGATCGTAGGTGGGCAGGAAGCTGCGTCCGTTACGCTGGCTCAGGCCGTAGTCCGCGAGCGCGCCCACTGTCGGCAGCCGTTCCTGCCGGATCGCCGCCGCCAGTTGTCGTGCCGCCTCGGCTTGCAGGGTGATCGACTGGAGATCGCTGCGGCCGCGATAGGCCGCTTCCAGCGCCGCCTGCTCGGTGGTCGCCACGTTCAGCGGCAGCGTCGCGAGCGAGTCATCGAGCACGATGCCAACGAGCGGAAGCGAGAGAGAGCGCGCCAGATCGATGCGGGTGCGGTCACGTTCGTTCCGGGCGGTGATGAGCTGCGAGCGCGAGCTCGTGAGCTGCGAGCGGGCGCGCGTCACGTCGAGTGCCACGCCGGTGCCGGCGGTGAGCTGGTCGCGGGCGATCTGGAGTAGCTCGGCGGCGAGCGTGGAGTCCTGAAGCCGCGCACGGTAGACGGCGTCCGAGCGAAGCGCCGAGAGGTAGGCGTTGGCGGCGACGGCCGCGGCGAGATCGGCCGTCTGGCCGACGTCGGCATCCGCCGCGGCGACGCCGGTGCGCGCGCTCTGCACGCGGGCTCGCGCCGCTGGATCGTACAGCGACTGTGTCACGCGCGCGCGCGCGTCGAACACGTCGAGCGGCCCCAGGATCGACCCGCGCGGGTCGATGCCAGGCACGGGAAGCTCGATCGGGAATGCGGCGGCGCTGTTGAGCGTCGTCCGCCGCTCGGATGCGGCGCCCGACACGTTCGGCAGCAGGTCGGCGCGCTTCTGCGTCACGCGCGCCTGCGCCGCCTGCACGCGAAAACGCGCGCTCTCGACCGCGGAGTTCTGCCGCGCCGCAAGGTGGACCGCTTCGACGAGCGTCAGGTGGATCGTGGAGTCGGGAGACGCGCCGCGGCCCTGCTGCGCCGAGGCGGCGCGGGCGAGGAAGGCGAGGAGGGCCACGATGAACGTGAGCTTGAGGCCGAGCGACAAGAGACGCGGCAGCGACTGGCGGATCATATCAGGCGTGCGGGACCGCGGCCGGAGAATCCGGCCGCATCGCGTGAAGGAAGAAGCCGCGCAGCTGCCCGAAGATGACGTCGTCGGGAATGTGCGCGATGGACTTGATGGAGGTGCCCTGGTGGTACCAGAGCGCATGCGTGACGAACAGCGCGCTGAGCATGCGCGCGGCGACGAGCGGATCCGTACGGCGCAGCATGCCCTGATCCATCGCGCGCTCCAGCATCCCGCACACGAGCCGGTGCGCGCGCTCGATCACTTCCTTCGCGTAGAAGGCGGCGAGGTCGGGAAAGCTGTGCGACTCGGAGTTCACGAGACGATGCATGGCGGGGAAGACCGGAGAGCGAAGCCACGCCCAATAACCCTCCATCCACGCATCGAGTGCCTGAAGCGCATCGTCGAGCGCTTCGAACTGGGCTTCGCCCCGCTCGATGAAAGCGATGACGGAGTTGCGGATGACTTCGCGAAAGAGCTCTTCCTTGTTGGGGAAGTAGAGATAGATCGTGCCCTTCGAGAGTCCCGCGCGCTTGGCGATGTCATCGAGCCGAGCAGCAGCGAGCCCGCGCTCCGCGAACACCGTGAGGGCGGCGTCGAGGATCTGTCTGGGGCGCTCCTCGGGGAGGCGCCGCCAGCGGGGCTCGGAGATGGCTTCGGACATCGAAGATGATCGTTTGTTTTTAATTTAATGACTGGTCAGTAATTTAATAATGCCGATTTGGAGCGCAAGGGCCGATCCCATCGGTCATGGATGGGCCGGCCCCCTTCGCGCGGCGAACCAACGCTGCGCTACCGAAACGTCTCCCTGCGCCAAGCCGTGGCCTCCCGGCTGCCACGCGAGCTCGACATCGGCGCCTGCCGACCGAAGGATGGCGGCAAGACGTTCGGCGCGCGCCGCCGGGATGAGCGGATCGGCCCGACCCTGGCTGAGCAGCACGGCTCGGCCGGCGAGATCCGGTGTGGAGTCCGGCTCGAAGGGGACCATGGCGCGAATGAGCACCGCGCCCGCCAGCGCCGTCGGCCGGGTGAGAAGAAGGCTCGCCGCCACGTTCGCCCCATTGGAGAACCCGAGCGCGAAGAGGTGGTTGGCCGAGAATTCGTACCGCCCCGCTGCCGCGATCAGGAAATCGCCGAGGTCCTCCGTCCGACGTCGGAGATCCTCGAGGTCGAAGACACTTTCACGGAGGCGGCGAAAGAACCGCGGCATGCCCTGCTCCAGCACGTTGCCGCGCACGCTGAGCAGTGCCGCCGTGGGCGCCACCATGCGCGCGAGCGGAATGAGGTCGTTTTCGTCGCCGCCGGTCCCGTGCAGCAGCAGCAGGGTCAATGCCCCATCCGACGTGGCCGGATCCCATCGATGGACGTGCAGGTCGAGCGCGCTCATGGGGATCAGCGAAAATCGACGAGTGTCTCGGCCGGCAGGCGATGCGGACGGAATCCCTCTTCCGCGGCAGGCGCTCGAGCGCGGATTCCATGTCACTGTAGAGTACGATCGTGGCCGGCGCGCGGAGCACCTGCTGCTGGCCGTAGGCGGCTGCGGCAAGGGACGCCTTGAGCCTCTCGTCCTGGACGACCACGAAGCGCCACGGCTGCACGTTGAACGCCGACGGCGCACGGCCGGCGAGGCCAAGCAGCTCGCGCAGATCCGCCTCGGGAATCGGGGCAGTGTCATATTGTCGAATCGACCGGCGCGAGAGCGCCGCGTCGGCGGCCGAGCTCGAGGTGATGGTGTCGAGCTTTTCCTGGTTGATACGCATCATGTACTCTCCATAAAAGAATATTGCGATATCGAAGTATTATGCCGGATTCGGGCCCGTAAATGATTCATTAGGCCGAGTCGATTCAGGCGGAGATCGACCGACCCAGCTTTCGACAGAGTCGTCCGAGCTCCCGTTGCTCCTCCGCGTCGAGCGTGCCCATCGCCTGGGTGATCCGTTCGACGTGGACGGGAAGCGCGCGGTCCACCAGCTCCCTCCCTTTGTGCGTGAGGTGCACGATCTGGATCCGTCGGTCCATGCTGTCGCGCTCGCGCCGTACCAAGCCCCCGCGCTCGAGATTGTCGACCACCGTCGTCACGTTGCTGCCGCTCC
>JBBQDE010000272.1:0-4736 GCA_038319425.1 Gemmatimonadales bacterium | reverse complement strand
CACGACACGCCCTACCTCGCCACCGGCATCGAGGCGGACGGCTGGAGCAAGCACTACGAGTTCGGCGACGTGCTGAACATCGACGTCAACGAGACGCTGAAGAATTCCATGATGCGCACCGGCGACATCAAGGTGCCGATGGACCTCGAGTACAGCGACCTGATGGTACGACAGGCCGAGTACCGCTCGAGCTGCGCGACGGTGCTGATGCTCGACTGCTCGCACTCGATGATCCTGTACGGCGAGGATCGCTTCACGCCGGCCAAGAAGGTGGCGCTGGCGCTCACGCACCTGATCCGCACCCAGTTTCCCGGCGACTCCATCAAGGTCGTGCTGTTCCACGACAGCGCGGAGGAGATCCCACTCGCCACGCTGGCCAGCGCCCAGGTGGGACCGTACCACACGAACACCGCCGAGGGGCTCAAGCTCGCGCGCCGCCTGCTGCTGGCGCAGAAGAAGGACATGCGCCAGATCATCATGATCACGGACGGCAAGCCGAGCGCGCTCACGATGCCAGACGGGAAGATCTACAAGAACTCGTTCGGGCTCGATGTGACGGTGATCGAGAAGACGCTGCAGGAGGTCGCGTCGTGCCGGCGCTCGGGCATCATGATCAACACCTTCATGCTCGCCCGCGACCGCGCCCTCGTGGAGTTCGTGAAGCGCATGAGCGAGATCAGCCGCGGCAAGGCCTATTTCACGACGACGATGACGCTCGGCCAGTTCATCCTGATGGACTTCCTGAAGCGGAAGACGCGCAAGGTGAGTTGACGCGGTGAGGCGGTTGCGCGGCGAAGCGGTAGGGCGGTTGACTACGCGCGGCACCGATGGACTGGCTGACTGGAAACACAGTGCTGTCGTCGCTCCTCCCGACTCACCGACTGGGAGGTCGGCGAGCTACAGCTCCTTGTTGAGGATCCGCCGCAGCACCGCCGAGTCCATGTTCCCGCCGCAGAAGATCACGCCGACCTGCTTCCCCCGAAGACTGGTCGCGAGCTTCCGCGCCGCGGCGACGCCCATCGCGCCGGCCCCTTCCACGAGGTGATGCGTCGACGCGAGGACGAGTCGAACCGCATCGGCGATCTCGGCGTCGGTGACCGTGACGAAGTCGGCCAGCCCCTCGAGCAGCGTGGCGAAGGTGAGCTCGTACGTCGATCGCGTCGCGACGCCCTCGGCGAAGGTGGCGGCTCGCTCGGTCCGGCGCGGCGCCCCGGCGTGCCACCCATCGTGCGCAGCCGACGCGCCCGCCGCCTGAACGCCGATGACGCGCAAGCCGGGGCGGAGCGCCCGGGCCACGGTGATCGCGCCCACCGCCTGCGACCCGCCGCCGATCGCGACGAGCAGCACGTCCAGCTCGGCCTCCTGCTCGACGATCTCGAGCGCCATCGTCCCCGCGCCGGCGAGCACGTTGAGATTGTTCGTCGAGTGGGCGAGCGTGCGCCCCTCGGTCTCCACGAGACGCTGCGCGACCGCGACCGCGTCGTCGTAGTCCGCTCCCTCCTCGACGACTCGCGCGCCCCACGCGCGAAGGGCGGCGTTCTTCTCAGGGTTGTTGCCGCGCGGCACGCAGATCGTGACCGGCACGCCGAGCTGGCGGCCGGCGTACGCGAGGCCCAGGCCATGATTGCCCGTCGTGGCCCCGACGATTCCGGCGGCACGCTCGGCGGCGCCAAGGGCCGTGATCGTGGCGAGGCCGTTGCGCACCTTGAACGATCCCGTCGGTTGCACGTTCTCGTGCTTCACCAGCAGTGACAGCCCGGGAAGGGCCGCGTCGAGCGGCGGATGCCGGCGCAACGGCGTCGGCGCGAGGTAGGGGGCGAGGCGTTCGCGCGCGGCGCGAACGTCCTCCATCGTGATGGGCGGCGGCATGGCGAAGATGATAGATTGTTCGCGCGCCATCCGCAAAGTGGCCGCGGTCGGCCCATCAGGAACCCGCATGCCGAGGAGCCGGTGAGAACGTTCTGGGCGATCGCGATCGGCGCCGCCGTTGGCGGCGTGTCTCGCTACTATCTCGCCTCCGCGGCACAGCAGCGCTTTGGCGCGTCGTTCCCGTTGGGCACGCTGCTCGTGAACGTGACCGGCAGCCTGCTGCTCGGGTTCCTCATCCGCTATGCGCTGGCCACACCGGCCGTGAGTGTGGAGATGCGCGCGCTCCTCACGACGGGGTTCTGCGGCGGCTACACGACGTTCTCGACGTTCAGCTTCGAGACCGCCGCCCTGCTCGAGGAGGGACAGTATGAGCGGGCGGGCGCCTACGTGGTCGGCAGCGTCGTCCTCTCGCTCGTCGCCACGTTCTGCGGCTTCATCCTGGCGCGCGAGCTGCTCGCGTTTCGGGAACGACTCTGACGGCGATTCTCGCGGGAGGGGACCATGCACGGTCTGAAGGGTGAGCGCGTCCTCATGCGGATCCACATCGGGGAGCGCGACAAGTTCGAGGGCAAGCCGCTCTACGCCGCCATCGTCGAGCTGCTGCGCCGCCGGAAATACGCCGGCGCCACCGTGCTGCGCGCGATCATGGGCTTCGGCGCCAGCTCGACCCTGCACACAGATCGGATCGAGGTGCTCTCGCTGGACCTGCCCATCGTCGTCGAATGCGTGGAGACGGCCGAGCGTATCGACGCGATCCTGCCGGAGATCGACGAGATGATCGGGGGCGGTCTCATCACCCTCGAGCGGGCGAACGTGATCATCTACCGGCCGCATGCGCCCGAGGACATGAGCCGTCCCGTCGCCGGCGGACGGTAGCTAGGTTTCTGCCCATGATGACCGCGCTCCTCGGCGTTCTCGTGCTCGGCTTTCTGCTGGGCATGCGACACGCCACCGATCCCGACCACGTCGTGGCGGTGACGACGATCGTGTCGCAGCAGCGGTCTCTCGCGCGTGCCGCGCGTACCGGCGTGCTCTGGGGGATCGGACACACCGCGACCATCTTCCTCGTCGGTGGCGCGATCATCGTGCTCAAGGTGCAGCTCGATGGCATTCCGCCGCGCATCGGCCTGTCGTTGGAGTTCGCCGTCGCCGTGATGCTCGTCGTGCTCGGCTTGCTCACCCTCGCCGGCGGCGAGCGGCGCGTCGTGGACAGCACGGCGCGTCCGATCACCGTCGGCTTCGTGCACGGCCTCGCCGGCTCGGCGGCGGTGGCGACGCTGCCGCAGGTCGCGCTGATTCCCGATCCGCGCTGGGCCGCCGGCTACCTGGCTGTGTTCGGCGTCGGCACCATCGCGGGGATGCTCCTCATCACGGTATCGATCGCGGCGCCCTCGCTGTTCGCGACGCGTCGTTTCATCGGCATGAACCGGACGCTGCGCATCGCGTCGGGCGTGGTGAGCATCGCGTTCGGCCTCTTCCTCGCGCACCGCATCGGCTTCGTGGACGGGCTGTTCACGGCGACGTCGACGTGGACGCCGCATTGAGCAGGGCGGCCAGACCGCGGGTGCGTCCGGCGGCGAAGCCGGTCATCGACATGATGCGCGCGCGGCGCTTCGGCACGCTGCTGCGCCGGTGGTTCCGCGCCAACGGGCGCGACCTTCCGTGGCGCAAGACGCGCGATCCCTACCACGTCCTCGTCTCCGAGCTGATGCTCCAGCAGACGCAGGTGTCGCGCGTGGTGCCCCGGTACGCGGAGTTCCTCGCGACCTTCCCCACCCTCCACGACGTGGCGCGCGCGCGACCGAAGCGCGTGACCGAGGCGTGGGCCGGGCTGGGGTACTACGCCAGGGCGCGAAATCTCCACGCGCTGGCGAACGTGGTCACGAGCAAAGGTCGCGATGCGGCGGGCACGCTGCCGTCGGACGCCGCGGCGCTTCGCGCGCTCCCCGGCATCGGCGCCTACACCGCGGGCGCGGTGAGCTCGTTCGCGTACGAGCGTCGAGCGGAGCTGGTGGACACGAACGTCGCTCGTGTGCTGAAGCGCGTCTTCGCGCCTCACGTGACGAGCAAGTCAGGGCGCGGCCAGAAGCAGCTCTGGTCCATCGCGCGTGACCTGCTGCCGCGCACGGGCGCGGTGACCTGGACGCACAACCAGGCGCTGATGGAGCTCGGCGCCCTCGTGTGCACGGCGCGCGTGGCGCGATGCGGGGAATGTCCCGTGCGGTCGCTCTGTGCGACGTACGGTGAAGCGGTGAAGCGGTGAAGCGGTAAGGCGGTACGGCGGTTGGGCGGTCAGCCGCACCACCGCTTCACCGCCCAACCGCTTTTCCTCACTTCCGCACGGCGTCCTTCCGCTGGGCGCCCACCGCGTGGTCGAGCTTCGACTGGTAGGGCCGCTCGCCGTATCCCGTATAGATCTGCCGCGGACGCGCGATCTTCTGCTCCTTGTCGTTGAGCATCTCCTCCCACTGCGCCAGCCAGCCGGCCGTCCGGGCGACCGCGAACAGCACGGTGAAGAAGTCCGTCGGGAACGCCATCGAGCGGTAGATCAGCCCCGTGTAGAAATCCTCGTTCGGGTACAGCTTGCGCGACACGAAGTAGTCGTCCGACAGCGCGATGCGCTCGAGCTCGAGGGCGATCTCCAGATCCTTGTCCACGCCGACCACCTTGAACACGTCGTCGGCCAGCTTCTTCACGATGCGCGCGCGCGGATCGTAGCTCTTGTAGACGCGGTGCCCACAGCCCATCAGCTTCTGTCCCTTTCCGCCCTTCACGCCCTCGATGAAGGCGGGGATGTTCTTCTTGTCCCCGATCTCCTTGATCATGTGCAGCACGGCCTCGTTGGCGCCGCCGTGCAGCGGGCCGTA
>JBBQDE010000271.1:0-4737 GCA_038319425.1 Gemmatimonadales bacterium | reverse complement strand
TCGGCGTGGTGCCCTTCGTGGCGGCGGACGTCGTGAAGGCGCTCACCGCCTCGGTGTTCGGCGCGCCGCAGCCGCGCCGCGACGCCTGACCGTTCCCCGGCTGCCGGTCACGCCGCGGAGCATTGCCGCGACGATCGGGCGGGTGCTCGCGTTCGTCATCCTGTTCGCCATCCTCCAGCTCGCGGCGCTCGGGCTGCTGGCGGACCCGCTCACGTGGCTGGTGTCGCGCACCGGGCAGCGCGTCCGCATCGACGAGGTGCTGATCCTCGTCGCGGCGCTCGCGGCCACCGGCATCATGCTGCGCTCGGTGGACGTCCGCCCCTGGCGCGACGTGGGCCTCGCGCCGAGCGCCGCGCGCGCGAGTCTGGTCGGAAAGGGCTGGTGCATCGGCTTCGCCGCCATCGGCGCCGCCTGCGGCGCGCTGCTCGCGGTCGGGTGGCTGCGCATCGCGCCGAGTGAGCCGGGCTCGTCGTTCGCCGCCGCGGTGCGGATCACGATCGTGCTGGTGCCCGCCGCCCTGGCGGAAGAGGTCCTCTGCCGTGGTTATCTTCTCACGGTCATCCGCGAGCGGATCGGCACGCGGGGCGCAGTGGGAGCGACCAGTCTCGCCTTCGGCGCGCTGCACGTGTCGAATCCGGGCTGGACGATCGCCTCGGTGGCAATCGTGGCGCTGGCGGGCGTGTTTCTCGCCGCGGTCCGCGTGGCGTACGACAGCCTGTATGCCGCGTGGGCAGCGCACGTGGCGTGGAACTGGGTGATGGCCGTGCC
Source organism: Gemmatimonadales bacterium (assembly GCA_038319425.1). Taxonomy (GTDB): domain Bacteria; phylum Gemmatimonadota; class Gemmatimonadetes; order Gemmatimonadales; family Gemmatimonadaceae; genus AG11. The sequence continues at coordinate 3,969 of JBBQDE010000271.1, read as the reverse complement.
GCTGCACGCCCCGGTGAGCGGGCTGCGCTTCGAGTCGCCGGACTACCGAACGGTGAGCGCGGGGCCGGCGTGGGTCACCGGCGGCGCGTGGGGCCCGGAGGGCGGGCTGGCCGCGGCCATCGCCATGCTGGCGTGTCTGTTTTTCCTCTATGCGCGGCGCCGCCGCGAGGAGTCATAGCACGATGGCCGACCGCATCGCCGTCATTGGCGCGGGGCAGATGGGCAACGGGATCGCGCACGTCTTCGCGCAGTCGGGCTTCGACGTCGTGATGATCGACGTGGCCCAGGCGGCGCTCGACAAGGGGCGCGACACGATCGCGAGGAATCTCGACCGTCAGATCAAGAAGGGGGCGCTGCCGGAGTCGGAGAAGGGCACGATCCTCGGCCGGCTGGCGACTTCCACGTCCACCGACGCGGTGAAGGGCGCCGCGCTCGTGATCGAGGCGGCAACGGAGAGCCGCGACCTCAAGTTCCGCATCTTCGGCGACCTCGACGCAAAGGCCGACGCGGGCGCCGTGCTCGCCACGAACACCAGCTCCATCTCGGTCACCGAGATCGCCGCGAAGACGAAGCGGCCGGAGCTCGTGATCGGCATGCACTTCATGAACCCGGTGCCCGTGATGCAGCTCGTGGAGATCATCCGAGGGCTCGCGACGTCCGATGCGACGTTGGCGCGCACGGTGGCGTGGAGCACCGCGGTGGGCAAGACGGCGGTCGAGGTGAACGACTATCCCGGTTTCGTGGCGAACCGGATCCTCATGCCGATGATCAACGAGGCCGTGTACTGCGTGATGGAAGGCGTGGGAACGCCGGAGGCGGTCGACACGGTCATGAGGCTCGGGATGAACCATCCCATGGGGCCGCTCGCCCTCGCCGACCTGATCGGCCTGGATACCTGCGTGGCCATCATGGAGGTGCTGCACGCCGGGCTCGGGGACCCGAAGTACCGACCCTGCCCGCTGCTCCGGAAGTACGTCGCGGCCGGCTGGCTTGGCCGGAAATCCGGCCGCGGCTTCTATACTTACTAGCATGTCGCTCACCGCACTCACCGAGGAGCAGCGCGAGATCCAGACGCTCGCCCGCGCCTTCGCCGCCGACGAGATCGCGCCGCACGCGGCGCGCTGGGATCGCGAGGCGTGCTTCCCCGTGGCCGTCGCGCATCGCATGGGCGAGCTCGGCTTCCTCGGTATGCTCCTGCCGGAGCGATACGATGGGCTCGCGCTCGACACGACCTCGTACCTGATCGCGCTGGAGGAGATCGCGGCCGCCGATGCATCGGCGGCCGTGCTCATGAGCGTCCACAATTCCCTGCCGACGCAGATGCTGCTGAACTTCGGCAGCGAGGAACAGCGCGAGCGCTTCCTCCGGCCGATGGCGCGGGGCGAGATCATCGGTGCCTTCGCGCTCAGCGAACCTGACGCCGGCTCCGACGCGTCCGCGCTGCGGTGTCAGGCGGTCCGCTCCGAGGACGGAACGAGCTGGATATTGAATGGAACCAAGAGCTGGGTCTCGTCCGGCACCTTGGCCGGCGTGATCGTGGTCATGGCTCGCACCGACACGCCGGACCGGCGCGCCGGCAGCAAGGGAATCTCGGCGTTCCTCGTGACGCCCGACCTGCCCGGATTTCACGTCGGGAAGAAGGAGGACAAGATGGGCCTCCGCGCTTCCCCCACGGTGCAGCTCAACTTCGACGGGTTGCGCGTGCCGGCGGCGAACCTGCTCGGCGATGAGGGGCAGGGATTCGTGTACGCGATGCGGTCGCTCGACAACGGCCGGCTCGGCATCGCCGCGCAGGCGCTCGGCATCGCGCGCGCGGCGCTCGACGCCGCCCTCGGCTACGCGGCCGAGCGGAAGCAGTTCGGGCAGCCGATCAGGGAGTTCCAGGCGATCCAGTTCAAGCTGGCCGACATGGCCTCGCGCGTCGCGTCGGCGCGGGCGCTGCTGCACGCCACGGCTGCGGCGAAGGATCGCGGCGAGTCCACCACGCTGCACGGCGCGATGTGCAAGTTGCTCGCGAGCGAGACGGCGATGTTCGTCACCACCGAGGCGATCCAGATCTTCGGCGGGTACGGCTACGTGACGGACTATCCGGTGGAGAAATATTTCCGAGATGCCAAGATCACGGAGATCTATGAAGGCACCTCCGAGGTACAGCGGATCGTGATCGCCAGGGAGCTGTATGCCGCGCGAGACTGAGACGGCTCGTGCGTTCGAGGGCGCTACGGAGGCTACCGCGTACCCGGTACCCAATACGTTGTACCCTGTACAACCTGCGTGCCGTCGTTCAATCGCAGTTGTGGTCACGCCATCGAGATCCGCAGCGCTTTCCTTTCCATAAACCGCAACCCCAGCAATGAAGCTCTTTGATACTATCGCCGGGATGGGTCACGAACAGCTCGTGATCTGCAACGACAACTCCGCCGGCTACCGCGGCATCATCGCCATTCACAGCACGACGCTCGGCCCCGCACTCGGCGGCACGCGCTTCTGGCAGTACGCCAGCGACGAGGACGCGATCGTGGACGCGCTGCGGCTCGCGCGCGGCATGACGTACAAGAACGCCGTGGCCGGCCTCAACCTCGGCGGCGGCAAGTCGGTCATCATCGGCAACAACAAGACGACCGACCGCGAGATGATCTTCCGTGCCCATGGCCGCTTCGTCGAGTCGCTGGGCGGCCGCTACATCACCGCGGAGGACGTGGGCACCAGCACCGCGGACATGGACTTCGTGCACATGGAGACGAAGAACGTGTCGGGGCTGGCCGGCCGCTCGGGCGATCCGTCGCCCGTCACGGCGCACGGCGTGTTCCGCGCCATCCAGGCGTCGGCCAGGGAACGGTGGGGCTCGGACGACTTGAGCACCAAGACCGTGTCGGTGCAGGGCTGCGGCCACGTGGGTTACTATCTCGCGAAGGAGCTCCACGAGGCGGGGGCGAAGCTCGTCGTCACCGACATCGACGCCGAGCGCGTGAAGCAGGTGGTCTCGGAGTTCGGCGCACGCGCCGTCGGGCCGGACGACATCTACGGCGTGCAGGCGGACATCTTCGCCCCCTGCGCCCTCGGCGGCATCGTCAACGACCAGACGATCCCGCAGCTCAAGGTGCAGATCGTGTGCGGCGCGGCCAACAACGTGCTGCTCGAGGAGCGGCACGGCGACGTGCTGGTGAAGAAGGAGATCCTCTACACACCGGACTACGTGGCGAACGCGGGCGGCGTGATCAACGTCTACTCCGAGCTCGCCGGCTGGAGCTCGGCCCGTGCCTTCCGCAAGGCGGACGAGATCTACGAGACGGTGCTCAAGGTCTTCAAGATCGCGAGCACCGACACGGTGCCCACCTACGTGGCCGCCGACCGCCTCGCCGAGCAGCGCATCCAGGCGGTGGGAAGCATGGTGAAGACCTGGCCGCAGTGGCCGAACAAATAGCACGCGAAGCGTGATCGGTGCGATCTGTGCTTGCGACGCTGTTGACTTATTCACATCCCGGTGGTCACGCTTCACGCCGCATGTCCCGTTTAACTCCTGACGACTGACGGGTGGTTTCGAGTGGTGCAGTCCCCGAAAACAATTCTCATCGCCTCCGACCACGCCGGCTACGAGCTGAAGGAAAAGCTCGAGGCGGAATTGAAAGCGCTCGGCTATTCCGTCGACGATCTGGGGCCGAGCTCCGATGCATCCGTGGACTACGCCGACTTCGCGCATCCGCTGGCGCGGCGCATCTCGGAGGGCGAGGCGGAGCGCGGCATCCTCATGTGTGGCACGGGGCTGGGCATGTCGTATACGGCGAACCGCTATCCGCACGTCCGTGCCGCGGTGGCGTGGACGCCGGAGATCGCGGCGCTGGCGCGCGAGCACAATGACGCGAACGTGCTGGTGCTCCCCGCGCGGTTCGTCGGTGTGGCCGAAGGGCGCGCGATATTGAAGGCATGGCTCGACACGCCGTTCGCCGGCGGGCGGCACGCGCGTCGCGT
>JBBQDE010000270.1:0-4764 GCA_038319425.1 Gemmatimonadales bacterium | reverse complement strand
CGGCCGCGTCGCTGCAGCGGGCTTTCCGCCCGGTGTACCGCGACGTGTGCGCGGCCGCCGAGATTGCATCGGGCACGCTGCGCGGCGTCATGGTGGACGGCGTCACGGTGCTGCTGGTCCGCGTCGCCGACGAGTTCTTCGACGTGCGGAACGCCTGCGGCGAGAGTCCGCTGCCGCTCGACTACAGCACGCTCGAGGGAACGGAGCTTCGCTGCAGCTGGCATGGCTGCCGGTACGACGTGCGCACGGGTCACCGGCTCGATCGCCCCGACGCGGCGCGCGAGGAGCTGCTCACCGTGCTGCCCGTTCGCGTGAGCGACGGAGTCGTGCAGGTCGTCGTCGGCACGGCGCGAGCGACCACCATCGGGGCGCACGCGTGATGCGCACCCTGATCGCCGGCTTCGGCAACGTTCTTCGCGGCGATGACGGGTTCGGTGTCGAGGTGCTGCGCCGGCTCGGCGAGCGCGGAGTGGCGAGCGACAGTGTCGAACTGCTCGACGTCGGCACCGGCGGCATCCGGCTCGCGCAGGAGCTGATCACACCGTACGACCGCCTGATCATCATCGATGCCACCACGCGCGGTGGCGCTCCCGGTACCCTGTACAGCCTGATCATCGACGGGGTGCGGCCGACGCGCGAGATCGACATGCACACCACGGTGCCCTCGCGCGCGCTCGAGGTGGCGCAGGCATTCGGGCCCCTTCCCGGTTTGATCTACCTCGTCGGGTGCGAGCCAGCGTCAGTGGACGAGTTGACCACCGATCTCAGTCCACTGGTCGCCGCCGCCGTGGACGACGCCGTGCGACGCGTGGAGGCGCTTCTCCGTCAGAACCACGCGCCCGTCGACGAGGCGGCCGTCGCAATGGTCGAGGACGGAGCGACGGGAGCCGGCAGCGACATCGCGCGGGAGGACGAGCTGCTCGAGCTGCTCTACTGGTTCGAGGGCGAAGGGTTCGGCGGCGTCGCGTCGATGGATGGCATCATCCGCTTCACGAATCTCTCCGAACCGCTGGTGCGCCGAACGCTCGACCGGCTGCTGACTCGTGGCGACGTGATGCTGGACATCAATCGAGGCGCCCAGTATCGTCTGACCGAGCCCGGTCGCCGTGAGGCGGCGCGCCGCTTCGCCGCGGAGTTCGCGCCGATGCTCAACCAGGGTCACGGCGAGTGCAGCGATCCCGAGTGCGACTGTCACACCAGCGAAGGCGGCGCCGCGGAATGTCACGGGCGCGCCCATAATCACACGCACTGAACGACTCGACCCGTCACCTCGCGCCAAGGTACGAATGCGGATTGCCATCGCCGGAAAGGGTGGGACCGGAAAGACGACGATTGCCGGAACGATGGCGCGCGCCCTCGCGCGATCCGGGCGTGACGTGCTCGCCATCGACGCGGACACCAATCCGAATCTGGCGAGCGTGCTCGGCATTCCACCCTCCACCGCCGAGGCGATCGTCAGCCTGCCTCGCAACCTGATGCAGCGCCAGTCCAACGCCGACGGTACGACGACCACGGTGTTCGCCGCCGATCCGGAGCAGTTGATCGGGGAGTTCGCCGTGCGAGGACCCGATGGGGTGCAGCTCATGGTGATGGGCCGTGTGGGGCACGGCGGCGCTGGGTGACTCTGCAGCGCCCACGCCACGGTCCGTGGCTTTCTCGGTGAAGTCGTCGCGCGCGCGGAGAGCGACCGGCATGTCATCGTCGATATGGAGGCCGGCCTCGAGCATCTCAGTCGCGGCACGGGCAAGCACGTCTCACGCCTCGTCGCCGTACTGGAGCCGTACTACCGCTCCATGGAGACGGCGCGCAACGTCGTCGCGCTGGGCACGGAGCTCGGCATCCCCGAGGTCGTCGTGGTCGCGAACAAGGTCCGCGACGCGGCCGACCGCTCGGCCATCACCGAGTTCTGCCACGCGCACGCGATGCGGCTGATTGGGGAGGTGCCCTACGACGGGCGCCTGGCCGAGGTCGAGCGCGGCGGCGGCGCGCCGATCGACGCCGCCGCAGGATCACCGTCCGTCGTGGCGATCGAGGCTCTCGCGAAGCGACTCGGCAGCGACGCGCCGATCACCTGACTCGGCGTGGGTGCGGTGATGCAACTGCGTCGACGGGAATTCTTGCGCGCCACAAAGTCGCGAAGATTGGGGTGTTGTTGGATTCGCGCTGATTCGCGCGGAAATGCAGGTGGACGCCTTTTGAGCGCCCCGTTTGAGTGCTACTTGAGCGCCCAATCGGCGGACAACTGGTCGGTGCCCCAGGCGAAGCGTAGCTCGCCCTTCGCTTTGCCCGGCTCGAGCGATGGGATCAGCCACATCGTGAAGCTCTCGAGCGGCACCGCGAGCGTGGCGTGGCGCAGATCGACACGGACGACATCGTTGCTGTCGGCGTACTGCATGGCCGACTGTCCGACACTCCGCTGCACGATCAGCTTCCACGCGTCTCGTCCCGGCAGACTGTAGAGCACATACGTGCCCTTGGCGAGCGTCGCGCCACCCAGCATGAGGTCCACTTCGGTGGTCAGCGTCGTCGATCCGCTCGCTCCGGTTCGCCACGCCTTGTTGTAGGGCACCAGGCTGTCAGAGTGCAGCAGACGTCCGCGCAGGTGCGGCTGCCCGTAGTCGAGCCGGATGACCAGCGGCTTCGGCGCGGGAGTCGCGGGCGCCGCGGGCGTCGCGCTGGGCGCTGCCGGAACGGTCGCCGGCATGCCCGGCATGCCCGCCATGCCTGGCATCGGGCCCATCGCCGCCGCCGGCCGCGGATACGAGAGCGAGATCTCGCTCGTCGCACGGCTGCTCGGCGCAGGACGAAGCACGGCTTGCGCGGGCAGCGAGCCAACCGCCACGACAGTCGCCGCAAGGACAAGAACAGTGTGGTTCATCAGCATTGGGAGTTGAAGGATTGCCATCGACAGCGACATCGAACGTACGGCAACCCGACCTTCGCGGCCAGCGCGCTGCCGCCGCGGATCGCCTACTGACGGGCCCGCGCCGACGAGAGCGCATCGGCCAACAGGTTCGCGCCCAGCACCGTCGAGGCGATCGCGAGGCCGGGGAAAAGCGCGAGCCACCAGGCAACCCGCAGAAAGCCCTGGGATTGTGCGGCCAGCGTTCCCCAGCTGATCGCTCCCGGATCGCCGAGCCCGAGAAAGCCGAGCGTGGCCTCGAGGAGCAGGACCTGCCCGAACAAGAGTCCGAGCGCCACTCCCACACTGGGCAGGACGTTCGGCAGCAGCTGGCGTCCCACGACGCGGCTCGTGGAAGAGCCGAGCGCCTCGGCCGCCCGCACGAAGTCCAAGTCGCGCATCGCCATCACCTCGCCTCGCGCGACGCGCGCGAGGACTGGCCACGAGGTGAGGCCGATGGTGAGGATCAATCGGCCCAGTCCGGGGCCAAGGAGCGCGACGGCGAGAATCACGAAGAAGAATCGAGGAATCACCTGGAAGAACTCCGTCACTCGCATGAGCAGATTGTCGATCCACCCGCCGTGATAGCCGGCCAGCATGCCGATGGCGGTGCCGACGACGAAGGCGATGAAACCGACCGTACCCGCGACGAGCAGTGACGTTCGCGCGCCGAACAGGATCGCGCTGAAGAGATCGCGGCCCAATGCGTCGGTGCCCATCGGGTGATCCGGCGAAGGGGGAACGAGCGAGCCACCGGTGATCGCGAACGGATCGTGCGGCGCGAGCGATGGACCAAGAATCGCCGTGCCGATCGCCAGGACGACGAGCCCCAGGCCGACCCATCCCGACGTCCGACGCAGGACGTCGCTGCGCGGGAGTCGCCGCCAGCGCATCGGCGACGACAACTCCGCCACCGGCGCCAGTTCAACGAAGGCGGATACGGGGGTCGATGGCGGCATACGTCAGATCCGAAAACAGATTCGCCAGCACGACCGTCAACGATACGACGAGAAAGAGTCCGAGCAGAATTGGCGTATCGCGCGATTCGAGCGAGCCAAGGAGGAGCCGGCCCATCCCCGGCCAGCCGAAGATGATCTCGACGACGGCGGCACCCGCGACCAGGTGCCCCACCCGCGCGCCGATGATCGTGACCACCGGCAGCAGCGCGCGCGGCAGCGCGTGCCGTATGAGCGCCTGCGTCTCGCTCAATCCTTTCGCACGAGCCGTTCGAATGTGATCGCGCGGCAGCTCGTCGAGGAGGGTGCTGCGCGTGACGCGCGCCAGGACGGCGATCTCCTGCGCGGCGAGCACCGTGGCCGGCAGCGTGAGGTGCCGGGCGACGTCCAACGCGTGCGGCCAGCCGGTCGAAATGTCGCCGGCAGACGTCATCCCCTGCACGGGAAAGAGTCCGTAGCGCAGCGAGAGTCCGAGGATCGCGAGCTGGCCCACCCAGAACGCCGGCGCCGAGAAGAGACCGAGCGTGAGGGCGCTGATGCCCACATCTCGTGCGCCATGCGGCCGTGCGGCGGCGAGCGCACCCAGCGGAATCCCCATGAGGACGGCGATCGCGAGCGCGGTACCGGTGAGCAGCAGCGTCGCGGGCACGCGCTGCGAGATCACGTCGAGCGTGGCTCGCCCATACACGTAGGAGTAGCCGAGATCGCCGCGCGCCACTCGGCCCAGATAGGTCACGAGCTGTTGTGGAATTGGCTGATCGAGCCCGAATCGATGGCGCATGAAGGCGTAGTACGCCGCGTCACCGTGCTCCCCCGCGAGCGTGACCACCGGGTCGCCGGGTGCGACGTGGATCAGGATGAAGCTGATGATCATGATCGCGAGCGCCGTCGGCACGAGCTGCAGCA
>JBBQDE010000269.1:0-4792 GCA_038319425.1 Gemmatimonadales bacterium | reverse complement strand
CCGAGACGCCGGCTACTCGATCTTCTACATGGGGATCAACAGCGGCGCGCTCATCGCGCCGATCGTGACCGGATTCCTTGGCGAGCGAGTGGGGTGGCACTGGGGCTTCGGCGCCGCCGGTGTCGGCATGCTGATCGGACTCCTGACCTTCCGCGCACGTGCGGCCGCGACGCTCGGCCCTCTCGGCGTCACGCCAGGAGGCTCGGCCGCCGACCAGCGGCGAGCCCGGACGATCACCCTCGGGGCATTGGTCGTGATCGCGGTCGTCGTCGTGCTCACTGCGCTCGGCGTGTTCGCGATCAATCCGGTGGGCATCGCCAACATGATGAAGAACATCATCCTGACGGTGGCGGTGATCGGTTTCGCCTACCTGTTCCTGTTCGCCGGGCTCACGAACGACGAGCGCAAGGGGATCGTCGTGATCCTGGTGCTGTTCATCTTCTCGGTCGTCTTCTGGTCGGCGTTCGAGCAGGCGCCCACCTCGCTGAACCTGTTTGCCCGGGACTTCACCGACCGCACCGTGTTCGGTTGGGAAATGCCGGCGAGCTGGTTCCAGTCGGTCGAGTCGTTCTTCGTGATTCTCTTTGCCCCGATGCTGGCCGTGTTGTGGACGCGCCTCGGCAGCCGCGGCCGCGATCTCTCCAGCCCAACCAAGTTCTCGCTCGGCCTCGCACTCGCCGGCGTCGGCTTCCTGTTGATGGTCGCCGCGGCCAACCGGGTGGCGAGCGGCGGCGCGGCGACACGCGTGTCGATGCTCTGGCTCATCGGGAGCTATGCCTGTCAGGGGCTGGGTGAGCTCTCGCTGAGTCCCGTTGGCATGAGCTCGATGACGAAGTTGGCGCCACGCCGCTTTGCCGGCCTGACGATGGGCGTGTGGTTCACATCGCTGGCGCTTGGCAACCTGATCGCCGGCCTGGTGGGCGGGGGCGTGGATCCGGAGAAGCTGGAGCAGATGCCGATCCTCTTCCAGCGCACCGCGACGTCGCTGTTCATCGCGGCGGCGGTGCTGCTTCTGCTCGTGGTGCCGATCAGGAAGATGATGGAACGGCGGACGACGGGATGAACTGATGTGGGAATGACGGGTAGAGGCGCGACGAAGGGCACACCGGACTGAGACGGTGTGCCCTTCTGCCTGCCCCGTCATCCCGTCTACCCGTCGTTGCCTCTACCCGTTCTTCATGGCCACGCGAAGATGGAGGACGGTACGGTCACCTCCCGTCCTTCCGCTACGTCGCGCGCGTTACGGAACACGAACGCCGTCCGGTCCGTGTTCGTGAACGTCAGCGTCCAGCGCGCGTTCGCGCCGCCGGAGAGTGGAAATGAGAGGTCCGCGCGCCACACGCGCGCCGACTTGGGCGGGACGGCCGCGAGCAGGCTGACGCCGAGTGAGGCCTTCAACGCAGTCGTCACGCCGAAGGGCACGTCGCCGGCCCATTGCTTTCCCAGATCGCCGAACACCGCCACACCCGCGTCGGCGAGTCCGAGCGCGTTGCCCAGCACGTAGCGCTCCTCGGTGCGCGCGACGAGACGCTCGCCGCCGGCGTGGTCCGAATTCTCGTAGCCGCGCACACCCCCTTCGGGCACGCCCAGCAGCAGCTGGAGCGGCGTGCGCTGCCGGTACGCGCCGCTGAACTCCAGCGCGGTCTGGTTCTGATGGCGCGGCGTGAACTGCAGGTAGTGGGTGAGCCGCCCCGTCGCGATCACGCCGTCCCAGATCCGGGAGCCGATCGGCCGGCGTCCCTCGCCCTGCAGCTGGAGACGCGAGGTGGAGATGCCCGAGGTGGCACCGACATAGAGGTCGCCTGCCACGAACACGTCCTCGTCCTCGCGCTCGCCCGGCGCCGGGATGCTGCGCCCGAAGAGCGTTCCGACCTGGAAGCCGATGGGAACGTCCTGAGTCGCGGTCAGCGCATCCAGGCCTTCCATGCGCGCGAAGGTGATGTCGCGCACGCCGATCAGCGCGTTCGCGCGGACGATGCGATGGCCGGCGAACGGCGTCGGCACCGGCCCCACGTCGCGTATCACACCCGAGTCGGGAATGGCGAGGCGATCACCGGGATGCTCCTCGAGCCCGGTGAACGAGAAACCGAACAGGTTCAGCCGCCCCGGGTTGCCCACCCGCAGGATCCCGCCCACATCGAAGAACCCGCGCTGCAGGGCCACGGTGGGGCGCACGCCGTCCGGCTGGCGTAGCTCGACGTATCCGTTCGCTCGCCCCGTGCGCACGCGCCACGCGACACGCTGCAGGTCGGTGAGGAACGGATGGGCCGCCTCGACGCGCCACGACGCGCCCAGCGATGCGCGCTCACCTTCGATCGCGAAGATCCACGGCCGTCCCACGAACTGATGGTCGATCAGGCGCATGCCGATGCCGTCCCGGAATCCGGCGCCGTCGCGCCAGCTCAGCGAGGCGTATACGCCCTGCCCCGCCACGTTCGCATTGCCGAACAGCGCGTACGATACGTGCGGGCTCGCGGCGCGCACCGTGCCGCCCAGCACGATCGCCGCTTCGTCGCTCGTGCGGACTTCGATGTCCACGCCGCCCCCTTCGTTCAGCACCACGAAGGCGTCCGCATCGGCGATGAACGGCTGCGCGCGGAGGATGCGCTCCGATTCGGCGCGCCGCAGCTCGTTGCACGGGTCGCCGCGGTCGAGCAGGAGGAAGCGGCGAATCAGCTCCGTGCGCGTCGTCGCGTGCAGGGCGCGCGCGATCGCGGCGAGGCGCGGATAGCGCGCGAGATTCGCCACCGTCGGCGCGTCGGCGTAGATGATGATGTCGTTGATCGTCTGGCCCGCGCAGGCAGCGATGGGACGGCCCGACGGCGCCGGCGAGGGCGCCCCCTGCGCCTCGACCTCCACCGTCCCCGACGCCACCAGCGCGAGCGCCCACGCGAGGCGGCGCGGCATCACGCGGCTACTTGCCCATGCGACGCTTGAGCTCCGCGAGCCGGCGCTCGGCCTCGGCGTCCCGGTCCGTCCTCGCACGCGCACGTCCCATCGCGTCGATCTCCTCGGCCACGCGCGTCGAGTCGCCCGCTGCCTCGTCGGCCGCTGCGGCCGCCGTGCGCGCGTCCGCGCCCGCCGTAGTGGCCGGGGGCGCCGTGCCGAGCATCGCTCCCTTCAATTCGGCGGACATCTCGGCCACGTCGCGCTCGGCGATCGCCAGCTCGGCTTCCTGTGCCTCGAGCTTGCGGACGAACACGGCGACCCGCTCGGCGTGATGCGTCTCGTACTTCTCCGCGAGCGCGAGCGTCTCCTGGTCGTTGATCCCCGCCGCCTGTCCCTTCCGCCGCCGCATCGTCCCCAGCTCGCGCTCCTCGACGGCCAGCCGCTGGCGCGTCGCGGCGAGACCGGCGCGCAGGTCGTCGAGGCCCATGCGAGCCGTCACGAGCGTCTGCTTCATGCGCGCGAGGCCGGCGCGGCGCTCCTCGGGGGGGGTTGCGCGGTCCATCAGGTCGCGAAGGGTTTGGCGGAAGGAGTCGAACATGCGAGGCCCGGAGCGCGCTTCACGCAGGGAGACACGGTGCAACGCGGCGCTGGAGCGGCCGAACGCCAGCGCTTAGAATACAGGTGCACCTCATACCCTCGCAACCTCAGCCCGGCATCGTGACGTCACTCCCGCCGGTCGCCGTGACCGCGACCACCGAGATCATTCGCGGCGTGCTGCGCACGCGAGCCAACGTGTCGTACACCGAGGCCGCGCGCGCGGCCGGGCTGCGTCCCTACATCCTCCCCGTGCTCGGGGCCGAGGATGCCGACGCGCTGCTCGAGGGGATGGCCGGCCTGATTCTCACGGGGGGAGAGGACGTGGACCCGGCGCGCTACGGCAGCGCGCCGCACTACGCCCTGGGCGAGGTGCATGCGGAGCGCGACGCGTTCGAGATCGCGCTGGTGCGCGCGGCGCGCGACCGGCGGCTTCCCACGCTGGCGATCTGTCGCGGTGTGCAGGTCGCCAATGTGGCGCTTGGCGGAACACTCGTGCAGGACCTGCCGAGCGAGCGGCCTGCCGCCCTGGCGCACGATGGCGCGTGGGGACGGAGCGACCGCGTCCACTCGCTTCGCGTGACGGCTGGCTCCCGTCTCGCCCAAGCGATGGCGACGACCGATGCGACCACCAACTCCCTGCATCACCAGGCGATCGCCCGCGTGGCAAACGGGTTGGTCGTCGTGGCACAGGCGCCGGACGGCGTGGTGGAGGGCGTGGAGTGGGCCGGCGACGACTGGTGGATGGCCGGGGTGCAATGGCACCCGGAGGAGCTCACATCCACACCCGAAGAGTGGGACCGCGCGCTCTTTGCCGCGTTCGCGGCCGCGGCGCGCACGCGCGCCGTCAGCTCACGCGGCGCCAGCGGGCTTCGTTCGTGACCTGTCGCATCAGGCGATCGGCCGAGTAGCGATCGGGAAAGAGCAGCGCATCGCTCACGTCGTTCAGGGCCGATCGCAGCAGCCCGAAGCGTTCCGCCGCCGTCGCATACAGCGTCGCCAGGCCGTGGTTCTCCGCCAGGCGATGATCCGCCGCGAGCTGGAAGCCGCGACGCCCCATCTCCTCGAAGTAGTCGAGATTGGGCCCACCGCGGCGCCAGCGGCGATGCTCGATGTGGTCGGGGAAGAAGCCGCTCACCCAGAGGGCGTAGTTGCCCAGGTGCGTGCGCACGAGGAAGCTGCGGCGTCCGTCGGGATCGTCGAGATCGGCCGCGAGGCCGGCCAGCGTCGTGTAGACCTCGTCGTCGGATTCGCCCACGCGCCAGGCGCGGTCGCGCAGGCCGAAGTGCAGCATGAGGGACGCGAGGTA
>JBBQDE010000268.1:0-4803 GCA_038319425.1 Gemmatimonadales bacterium | reverse complement strand
GCGCTGTCGGCGAAGCTCGAGACCTGCGCCCTCGCGCTCCAGAACATGCGCTTCGACCTGATGCGCCTGGGCGCGAGCCCGCAGATGCACCAGCACATCACGTCGCTCGCCAATCAGGCGATGAAGCTCACCGAGAACGTGGACGACGCGCTGTTCGTCGCCGACGAGATGGGACGCGTTGGCTCGCGGCGCGGCGGTGGCGCGGCGCGCGCCACGGAGCGCGGGTGACGGATCATCTGCTCGACCGCCTCGTCGTCGCGGTCGGCACGCAATACCTCGTCGACGCGGAGATCGGTCGGGGAGGGATGGCCGTCGTCTATCGCGCGCGCGACCTCCGGCTGAACCGGCGCGTCGCGATCAAGGTCCTTCCGCCAGAGCTGGCCTTCAACGCGGACGTGCGCGAGCGATTCCTGCGCGAGGCCCAGACCTCCGCGCAGCTCGCGCATCCGGGGATCGTGCCGATCTACATGGTCGACGAGGCCGAGGGCCTCGTCTTCTTCGTGATGGCGCTGGTGGACGGCGAGACGCTGGGCGAGCGCCTGCTGCGCGAGCGGCGCCTTCCGGTCGAACAGGTGAGACGTATTCTGACGGACGTGGCCGACGCACTCGCGTACGCCCACGCCAACGGTGTCGTGCATCGCGACATCAAGCCGGACAACATCATGCTCGATCGCGCGACCGGGCGAGCCGTGGTCACCGACTTCGGGATCGCGCGTGCCGCGGCGGGAGACTCGCGTCTCACCGTCACCGGCGTCGCCATCGGCACGCCGGCCTACATGTCGCCCGAGCAGGCACTGGGCGAGCGCGAGCTGGACGGCCGGAGCGACATCTACTCGCTCGGCATCATCGGCTATCAGATGCTCGCGGGTGAACCGCCGTTCAAGGCGTCGAACACGCCGGCGATGCTGGTGAAGCACGTGTCCGAGGCGCCCCGGCCGCTCGAGCAGCTGCGACCGGATGCCCCGCGCGATCTGGTGAACGCCATCGCACGCGCGCTCGCCAAGCGGCCGGAGGATCGCTGGCCCGACGGGACGGCCTTTCGCGACGCGCTCTCCGGCGCGCGCGCCGCGGCGCCGTACGTGGAGCGGCCCGCGGCCGCCGCGCCACCGCAGCGGCTGGAGTTGGGATGGGCTGCGGCCAACCCGCTGGTTGACCCACGCGCCAACCTGCCCTACGTGCCGCCGATGCCGCCGATGCCGCCGATGCCGCCCATGCCGGCGATGCCGACATGGGGCACGAGAGCCGAGTGGAGAGAGTGGCGGCGCGACCACAAGCGCTGGGAGCAGGAGCGCAAGCGCCGCGAGCGCGCGATCCGGCGCGGCCGCGACAGTGGAGAGTACGAGTCGACGCGAACGGTGGACGAGCGCCTCGCCTCGTTCCGCCGCACGGCCATCGGATCGCTCGGCACGGTGGCGTCGCTCGCGGTGGTGAACGTCGTCACGTCGCCGCACTTCTTCTGGTTCCTCATTCCGAGCGCGTTCATGACGCTCGGCGTGCTGTCGCAGGCAGGAAAGCTCTGGGCCGACGGGGTTCCCCTCGGACGGCTCTTCACTCGCGGCGATGCCGCGCTGCCGGCGGGGGGCAGAGCAGGGGCGCTGTCGGCGGGACGGGGCGCGTCGGGCGACGCCGCGCTGAGCCTCGCCCCGGCCGACGTGCTGGCGGGTGCACATGGTGAGGCCGTGCGGCGCGCCGCATCGGACCGCGCGGCGGTGCAGGAGACGCTCGCCCGCCTCTCGCCCGAAGAGCGCGACATGATCCCGGATGTCGGCCCGACGGTGGAAGCGCTCGCGCAGCGGGTCGGCTCTCTGGCGCTCACGCTGGACCGGCTCGACGCCGACGTGGGCGGTGCCTCGGTGACGCTGCTCGACGCACGCGTGAAGGCGCTCCGCCTCGAATCGGGCCCCACCCCGTCGCCGGAGCAGGAACGCCGCATCGCGCTGCTCGACCGCCAACGCGCGACGATCGGCGAGCTTGCGGAACGGCGCGGCGTGCTGGCAGGGCAGCTCGAGAGCGCGTCACTCGCGCTGCAGAACCTGCGACTGGACCTGCTGAAGCTCCGGTCGTCGGGACTCGGCAGCGCGATGTCGGACGTCGCGAACGCGACGCAGGAAGCCAAGGCCCTGTCGCGCGACATCGGGCATGCCGTGGACGCGGTCAGGGAAGTCAAGCGCCTGTAGCGGCGCGCCCACCGGCTAATGTTCCACATGCTCATTCGCCGCCTCATCGCCGCACTGCTGATCGCGGCGCCGGCCGTCGCGCAGAAGACCGCCGACACCACGCGCGTGCCGCTCGTGCCGCGCCCGCCCGTCGTCCGCGGGCTCTACGTGAACCGGTGGGCGGCCCTCGGCCAACGGGTGTGGCAGCTCGTGGACGTCGCCAAGCGCACCGAGGTGAACGCGCTCGTCATCGACGTGAAGGACGACCGCGGCTACCTCCTCTACCGGTCGGCCGTGCCGCTGGCCCGCGCCATCGGAGCGGACAGGGTCAACCCGATGCCCGCGTCGCGCGTGCGCGCGCTGCTCGACACGATGCGGGCCAACGGCATCTATCCCATCGCGCGCATCGTGGTCGCGAAGGATCCCATCCTCGCCAACGCGCGGCGCGATTGGTCGGTCCGGCGTCGCGACGACGGCCAGCCCTGGCTCGACGCGCACGGCAACCCGTGGCTCGACCCGCACCAGCGCGGCATGTGGACATATGCGGCCGACCTGGCCGAGGAAGCCGTGCGGCTGGGATTCAGCGAAGTGCAGTTCGACTACGTGCGCTTCCCCGACGAACGGCGGTTGGTGAGCGAGGCCAGGTTCCCGCTCGCGAACGGGCGTCGCCGCGACGAGGTGATCCGCGACCAGCTCGGGTATCTCCGGTCTCGCCTCGCGCCGTTCGGCGCGCCGATGGCGATCGACGTGTTCGGGGCGACCACGACGATCGACAACGACATGGGGATCGGACAGACGTGGGAGCAGTTCGCCGACCAGGCGGACGTGATTCTGCCGATGACGTATCCGTCGCACTATCCGCGTGGCAGCTACGGCATCGCGCGTCCGAACGCGGAGCCGTACGCCGTGCTCGATCACGCGTTGAACGGCGCGCGCGTGCGGAACCGTGCGGTGAAGAACGCGGGACAGATCGTGCCGTGGTATCAGGACTTCACGATGGGCGCGCCGCGCTACGGCGTGGCGCAGCTGCGGGCACAGATGCAGGCGGGCTATGACAACGGGATGTTCAGCTGGATGCTGTGGAACGCCGGCAGCCGGTACACCGTGCAGGCGCTCCGTCCCGACATTCGCGACGCGCGCGAGGAATCGCCCAAATGGATCGCGCGCATGGCGAGTGACACGGGGTCGCCTCCGTCGGTGATCGCGCCACTCAAGACTCCCGTGAAACCGACCGCACTGGATACGGCGCGCGTCGTGACGCCTCCCCGCTAGCTCACCGCGCGAACAGCAGGGCGAGCGCGTCGGCCACCTGGCGCGGCGCGTCTTCGGGCAGGAAATGTCGCACACCGGCCACGACCTCGAACGTGGCGCGCGGGATCGCCTCGGCCAGCCGCGCACCGAGCGAGGGTGGCAGAAATGGGTCGTCCGCGCCCCACACCACCGCTGTGGGACAGTCGATCCCGCCCAGATGCTTCGCGAGCGATGCCGTCTCGTGAGCGTCGAGCGCGCGGATGTGCCGGACGAGCGTTGCTCGCCCCTCGAGCGTCGAGAACGGACGCACATAGCGATCGATCGAGTGGCTCGCGCGCCCCGCATCGTCGTAGCCGCGCTCGAGCTCCGTGCGCACCATCGAGAGGAGCCATGCGGGAGGGAGGTGGCGCGTGAGGGGCAGGGTGGCCCGCGCCAGCACGACGTCGCGGGTGGCCCAGCCGCCGAAGGCGACGCTCGAGAGCAGCGCCAGCCGCGCGACGCGCGCCGGCCAGTGCACGGCGAGCTCCTGGGCCACGCCACCGCCCACGCCGTGCCCCACCACGCACGCGGACGCGACGCCGAGATCGTCGAGCAGCCCCACGACGCGCTCCGCATGGGCGCGCAATGTCAGCGCGCGCGAGCCGGGAGGATCGCTGCGTCCGTAACCCAGCAGGTCGAGGACGATCAGGCGCCGACCCGGGGGCATGAGCGACACGACGTCGCTCCACAGGTGTCCGGACGTGGCGAAGCCGTGGATGAACACCACCGGTTCGCCGGCACCGCGCGTGCCGGCGGCGTAGTAGTACAGCCGCGCGTTGCCGAGATCGACGAACTCACCGCGCACAGCGCGTCGGTCGAAGGCGGAGGGAGACGCTCGCGGCGGGGTTCATCGGTGCGCGGAAGATGCCCTCGTCCGCAACGACCGACAAGCGCGCGCGACCCGTCGTGTCACTGCGCTCGCTCGGATACGCGCGAGGGGCCAGCGACTTACATCGCCGGCCGCTCGGAGAAACGTGTGACGGAAGATCGATGCTAGGTCGGCGCCTGCCGCTGCGCCTGCTCCATGCGCGCCTTCATCTCGGCCGTGTGCTTGTCGAACACGACCTGCTGGTCCGGCGTCAGGATCGCCCGAATCTCGGCGCTCGAGCGGTCGCGCAGCGCCGCACCCTTCTTCATCAGCTCGGCGCGATCTCCGCCGTTCTGGAACTCGTTGCGAAGCGCCATCATTTCCGGCTGATACTTCTTCTGGATTTCTTCGAGCTTCACCTTCTGCGCGTCCGTCAGCTCGATGCCGTCCAGCTGCATGTTGCGACGTGCCTGGCCACCCTGCTGCATCGCTCCCTGCGCGCTGGCGATCGCCGCGCCGCCAATGAGGAGCGCGGCCACGAGCGCCGCC